>JACENB010000169.1 GCA_013867245.1 Nitrosopumilaceae archaeon | reverse complement strand
TGCACGATTATTGTGAGGTTTGATAATTCTAGATAATCTATTTTGTAATCCCCATTCCATTTCTCTTCGATTTTGAAATAAAAAAAATACCTTTCTTAAGCCTTTCTTATTTTGTAATGATAATCTTCATTGCGTTATCACCAGTTTTTGCATGGTCAAATGCTTTTTGGGTATCAGATATAGAATAAGTATGAGTAATCAATTGTTTTACATCAATTTTAGATGATTCAATTAATTCAAGTGCTGCTTTAGTATCATCATCAGATGCAGCATAGCTTGTTACAAGCGTAATTTCTTTAGAGTAAACTTTGCTCATATCTAAATCAATCATAGCACCTTTAGAAGGAACACCAAACATCATTACAGTACCTCCTTTTCTAACCATATCAATTGCATCTTCAAGAGCTTTTAGGCTACTAGTTGCAACAATTGCTACATCAACACCCAAATTGTTAGTTTGATCTAAAATTTTCTGTTTTCTATTTTCATCCATTGAAGAAATAGATTCAGTTATGTTGAATTTTTTTGCAAAATCTAATCTAAAATCATTTACATCAAAACAAAATATTTTAGAAAACTTTTTTGCCTGAGCAAGCATTACATGCATCATTCCAGTTGGACCAACTCCAAAAATTGCAGTTGAGTCACCTTCATTATACTCACATTTTTTCCAAGCTCTTACGCAACATGCTAAAGGTTCAATCATTGCAGCTTCTTCAAAACTTATAGAATCAGAAATTTTTAAAACACCACCATGTGAAACGTTCCAAGCAGGTACAACATATTCTTCAGATAAGCCACAAGGAGACAAATTAGTTTCAGAATATTTTTTGCACATTGTTTCATTTCCATGATTACAAAAATGACAATCATAACAAGAAACATGATGGTGAGTGAATACTCTATCACCTTTTTTAAAATCTACAACATCAGATGCTACATCTATAACAACTCCTGCAGGTTCATGACCCAATCGCATTGATGGTTGACCATATTGCCCAAATACTTTTTCCAAATCAGAACCACAAATTCCACATGCATGCATTTGAACTAAAATATCACCAGAATTCAATTGGGGTTTTGAAGTTTCATCAACGGAAATAATTGATGGACCTTTCACTGATGCGGTTTTCATAGTATAACTTTAAGAAATTGAGTATAAGTAGATTAGATTAAACACCAAGAATCTTTTTCAACATTACTCTATAATCAACCTCAGTTTTTTCACTTCCAGTTGCAGGTAATGCAAAGACAAGAGTAGATTTTTGTGCTCTAAGTGCAGTTAATTCATCGTTAATAGATTCAGTAATATCATCACTGACTAAAACTAGTCCCACATCAGAATCATCAGTTAATTTTGTTATTTCTGTTAATGCAGAATCAGGAGTTTCAGAAATTATTCCTGGAATGCCTGCCAATTGAAAACTTGTGACAAAGGATTTACTGCCTACAGTGAATATTTTCATAGTTCAAATCTTGTTTATTGTAATTTAACCCTTTTTGGAAGACAATAGATCTGGAAAGATTGATTTAGTTTAGCAAATTAATCTGGTTATGGCAGAAATTGATACTCAAAAAGATGTCTATTTGTTCCTACACGGAAGAATGGATCTTAAAGAAAAAGCAATGAATGCTCTGATCTCAAAAGGATTCACAAGTGAAAAAGTCACCATGGCATTACCAACTAAAGTTGGAAATGTTGGTGATTACATGGCAATGTTGTGGATGCCACCAAATCCGGATCACATAAAAATTCAACAAATTACTAAAGTTGATGAAGTTGAACCAGAAGGAATGGTGGGACTTTGGAAAGGAGTTTCAAAAGACGATATTGATACAGTTCAGTTATAATTCGTCAACTAAATCCAGCACCAAAATCAGTGCCTTTTTCTAACATGTCACTGGAATCTGAACTTTTTAATTTTCTATAAACTAACGTTTCGTAAACAAGTTTCATGGCTTCTTCATCATCAACATTTAAATCAATTTTAATTTGATCTCTATATTTTTCTAATTTTGTCACATCCTGTTCATCAGAAGATACATCATCATGAACCATTAGATTTGCAATTTTTTCAATTTCTAAATTAATTTTGTTGTCATCCATGTAAATCAATTAAATTTCTAGTTAATAACATATTCTAATAATAAATAATTATAAATCTGAAATCAAACCAGTTAAAAAACTAGAAAACTCATCATCAGAAAAAATAATTGTTTCAAATTTATTTTGATTTTTTGCATATTGAATTGAATCCAAATGATAACAAGAAGTCTTACCATTAATTGAACCAAAATAAAATCCAGGACAAGAACAAAAACAACCATCAGGATCAACCCAATGTTCTTCAGTCTTTCCCACTACTGTCCAAATTTTTCTTTGACTAGGCTCAAAAAGATGTAATTTGACACGTTTTTCAGAAACTAATTGTTCAATTCGATCAGGTTCTTTATTCAATAATTTATTCATAAGTTACACTCGTATAACCTTGATCTTTTAAAAAATTTCAAAAACAACTTTCTTAAAATTTTAAAAAGTTATTCATACTTGTCGTAAGGAGCAATTGGATCTACTGTAGGTTTGTTGTCTTTAAGCCATTCCAAAGTTTTAACAAAAGAATCTGCCAACTCAAGAGTTGTCAAAACAGGAATTCCCAGCTCCAAAGATTTTCTTCGTATCTGATATTCATCATCAAGCATTCCCACATATTTTTCCAAAGATAGAGTACTTGGAATATTTATGATAAAGTCTATCTTTTTCTCATAAAGTAAATCAGATATGTTTGGTTTTCTTTCTGGTTCTGAAATCTTGTGTACAATTTCAACATCACCAAGTTTTTCTTCAAAAAATTCAGCAGTATGTTCTGTTGCTAAAATTTTGAATCCTAACTGTTTGAGTTTTGCAATACTAGGCAGAAGTTTTTCTTTATTTGTTGCGCCCCCAACAGTTACAAGGGCAGTTCCTTTGTCAGGTAGGTTATATCCAACGGAAGTCAAACCTTTTGACAATGCATCATAGAAACTATTACCAAAACAAGCAGCTTCACCAGTAGATTGCATTTCAACACCTAATGCAATATCTGCACCATCTAATTGCATAAATGAAAATTGAGGTACTTTGATTCCATAGTTAGTAATTTTTTGCCATTTGTTTTCAGGGATTTTAGGCAAAGGTTTGTCCAAAATAGCCTTAGATGCTAATGAAATCAAGTTTGTTTTAACCAGTTTTGAGACAAATGGCATAGACCTTGAAGCTCTGATGTTCAGTTCAATGACATAAACATGATCATCATGTATTAAAAATTGCAAGTTAAACGGTCCCCGTACATTAAATGTTAATGCAATTTTTTTAGTATAATCATTAATTGTTTCAATAATTTTGTTGTTTAATCTCCATGGAGGAATACACATCATTGCATCACCAGAGTGCACACCAGCTGAGTCAATGTGTTCAACTATTGCACCAATTACTACCTCTTTTCCATTACTAATTCCATCAACATCAACTTCAAGTGAATTTAACATGAATTTTGATATTACAACAGGATGATCAGGGGAAACATCTGTTGCTTCTTTCACATATGTTTTAAGTTCATCTTGAGACCAAACAACTTTCATTGCAGCTCCAGACAAAACGTAAGAAGGTCTAACTATTACTGGGAATTCAACTTCTTGAGCAAAACTTTTTGCTTCACTAAGATTTGAAAATGCTTGCCATTTTGGTTGTTGTATGTGCAGTTTATCAAGTTCAGCACTAAATTTAGAACGGTCTTCTGCTCTATCAACATCTATTGCACTAGTTCCCATTATGTTTATTCCACGTTGTGCAAGACCAGGAGTTAAATTATTTGCAGTTTGCCCACCAACACAAGTAATCACACCTTTTGGATTTTCAAATTCAGTAATATCAAGAAGACGCTCTTGAGTTAGTTCTTCAAAGTACAATCTTGTACAAATATCATAATCTGTTGAAACAGTTTCAGGATTACAATTAACTACGGAAACATGCTTCTCCCCATTTTCTTGTAATCCCCATACCATATTCACCGTACCCCAATCAAATTCTACACTACTTCCAATTCTATATGGACCAGCCCCAACAACGATTATTCCTTTCTCATCTACAGGAACTGAGATGTCATTAGAATTGCCACCATAAGTGAGGTACAGATAGTTTGTAACAGCAGGCCACTCTGCAGCTAATGTATCAATCTGCTTTACTGATGGAATTACTCCCAATTTCTTGCGTGTTTGACGGATTTCATCAGGGTCTTTGTTCTTGGATTTGGCAATTTGTTTGTCGGAAAACCCCATTTTCTTTGCTTCCCACATCATAGATTCATCAAGTTCAGATTCTTGGAGTTTGGCCTCAGTGTCTACAATATTTTGTATTTTTTCAATAAACCAAGGATCAATTGCAGATAATTTGTAAATTCTATTTACAGAAATTCCCATTTTTAGTGCAATTGCAACATTATACAGTATTTCATCATCATGGTGTGAAAGTTTGTATTCAATTTCCTCTTCAGTGTATTTTTTCCCATTTGTACGATTCAATACAAGTCCATCATTTCCAATGTCAAGCATTCGGATTGCTTTTTGTAAAGATTCCTCAAAGGTTCTACCAACGGCCATAACTTCACCAACAGATTTCATCGTAACTCCGAGTTTACGATTTACAAGTTCAAATTTAGAAAAGTCCCATCGCGGATGCTTACATACAACATAATCAAGAGAGGGTTCAAAACAAGCAGTAGTACTTTTTGTGATTCTATTTACAAGTTCAGATAAATTATAACCCAATCCAATTTTTGCAGACATGTATGCAAGTGGATAACCAGTTGCTTTACTTGCAAGAGCTGATGAACGTGAAAGACGTGGATTAATTTCAATTGCAACATATCTGTCAGAATCAGAATCTAATGCATACTGTATGTTACATTCTCCAACTATTCCAACATGTTTTGTTGCACGCAATGCTGCAGAACGCAACACATGATATTCATGATTGTCAATTGTTTGTGAAGGAGCAACTACAATATTATCACCAGTATGAACTTTCATAGACAGAACATTTTCCATATTACATACGATTACATTATTCCCATCATAGTCTTGCATGACTTCATATTCGATTTGTTTCCAATGTCCAATGTATTCTTCAATTAATACCTGGCCAACAAGACTGGCCTTAACACCACGTTCAACAATTTCATGAAGTTCAATTTCATTATGTGCAATTCCACCTCCACGCCCACCAAGCGTGTAAGCCACACGAATTATCACAGGATAACATAGTTCTTCTGCAGCCTTTTTTGCATCATCAAAGTTTGTTACAGTCTTACTTTTGAGCACAGGAACTCCTGCAGCCTTCATTTGATCCTTGAAAAGCTGTCTGTCTTCAGTATTTTTAATTCCCTGAACTTGAGTTCCAAGAACATTAACACCATATTTTTTGAGAATTCCAGCATCTTCAAGATTGACACCACAATTAAGTGCAGTCTGACCACCATAAGCCAACATGATTCCATCAGGTCTTTCTTTTTCTATAATAGATTCAACATACTTGGGAGTTACAGGTAATAGATACACTTGGTCTGCAAATCTAGTATCAGTTTGAATTGTTGCAATGTTTGGATTAATTAAAACACTTTTGAGTCCATCTTCATGAATTGCTTTTAGACATTGACTTCCAGAATAATCAAATTCTCCAGCTTCACCAATTTTTATTGCACCACTACCAAGTACAAGAATTTTTTTCAAGGATTCGTTTTTAGGCATTTGTTTTAGACTCCATCAAAGTTTTAAGTTTCTCAAAAATAAATTTACAATCGTTTGGACCAGGTGCAGCTTCAGGATGAAATTGTACAGCAATACAATTTTGGTTTTTATGTTTAATTCCTTCCACAGTTTTATCATCAGCATTCTTAAACCATAAATCAAAATCAGATTTTTCTAGAGATTCAGGAGTTATGCCATATCCATGATTTTGGCTTGTAACATAGACTTGATTATTATCAAGATTTATGCAAGGTTTGTTTTGACCTCGATGACCATATTTTAATTTGTAAGTATCAGTATTACCAGCAATTCCAATTATTTGTGCACCTAAACAAATACCCAATGTAGGAACATTATTTTCAATTAATTTTTTTACTGCAGAAATTGTATCAGGACATTTTTGTGGATCACCAGGACCACTACTTAGAACAACACCTTCAGGATTGTAAGACATTATTTTTTCATAAGGAGTATTCCAAGGAACTAAAATTGCTCTATATCCTATTTCACGAACGTTACGTATAATTGCATTTTTTGCTCCAGTGTCAACAATAACAACAGTTTGCTCTTCACCACCATAGATTTTTTCTTCCTTAGTAGATACCTCATCCATAAATTGTTCAGAATCATAATGAGTTGCTGAAGCAAGTTGTTTTTTTACTTCTTCAACATCAATTTCCGAATCAGACACAACTAATGCAGCCATCATTACTCCACTATTTCGAAGTTTCATGGTTAATGCACGTGTATCAATTCCAGAAATACCTGGAACTTTTTCATTATACATCCATTCATCCAAAGTCATAGAAAGATTCCAATGACTTGCAGTTAACGATAATTCATGAACTACTAATCCTCGAATCTGAATTTTGTCAGATTCAAAGTATTTTGAAATTCCATCTTCATCAGTTATTTTAGGATCGGGAATACCATAATTTCCAACTAAAGGATAAGTCAAAGTGAGTAATTGACCATTATACGAAGGATCTGTCAAAGCTTCCGTGTATCCAACCATTCCAGTATTGAATACTATTTCACCAAAAGTTGTTGTAGAATAACCAAATCCTTCACCGTCAATTACAGTACCATCATCAAAAATTAGCTTTCCAAACTTTTTTGCGTGACTTGATTTCTTTGTAGTAATTGTGACCCTCGTTGAGTCCGAACTAAAGTGAATTTAAGTTTTTTGTGAAAAATAAAATCTAAAAAATGATCGCAAATAGAGATTTAAACAATCAAAGTGCTTGGAATTCTTCGCTCCATTTGTGATATGCACGTATCATTTCAACAGAAACACTAGGTCTTCTTCGTGCCATAATGGATTTGAAATCATCTGTATTTAGATCTCTAGGTTGAACAGGTTCTTCTCCTTCTATAGGTTCATGGTAATCAGGGGAGTCAAAAATTTCGTGAACTGTTTTAATTTGTGCTGCTTGACATACATCTTTGATATCACTTGCACTATATCCATCAAATAATTTTGCCAATTCAGAAGTTTTAACATCAAAAGTTTTACTTAATTTTGCAGTATATTGATCAAAGAGATTTTCTCGAGCTGCTTGTGTTGGAAGGTTAACATAAATTCTTTTTTGGAATCTTCTCAAAAATGGTGCGTCAAGACTCCAAGGCTTGTTAGTTGCACCAATGACATAAAGCATCAATTGCTTACCTTTTCCATTCACTCCATCCATTTCAGTTAAGAATTGATTTTTTGTTCTAACCTCACCACCAACTTCACTATTTCTTGCACCAAGTAAGGAATCTACTTCGTCGACAAACAAGATAACAGGTTTGCCTTCTTTTTCAGCATATTGTCTGGCCATAACAAATAATTTTGAAACATTCTTTTCTGCTTCACCTAACCACTTACTCATTAATGATGATGCATCAACATTAATGAAATATCCATCCATTTCATTTGCAGTTGCAGCTGCCAACATTGTTTTTCCAGTTCCAGGTGGACCATACAATAACATTCCTTTTGGCCAACCAAGAGGAAACAAATCTGGTCTTTTTGTAGGATAAACGATTGATTCACGTAATGCACTTTTGGCATCATCTAATCCAATTACTTGGTCCCAAGTAACATCAGGTTTTTCTTTCATTACAAGGTCTTCAAAATCATTTTCATTTTCTTGTCTTTTTACAGAAGCTTTTTGTTCAGATTCAGAAGCCTTTGGGTCAACTGCTGGTTCTACACCATGAGATTGTTGTAATGCAGTTATTCTGTTATGATAAGAATTACATCTTTCTTTGTAAATATCATTTAATTTGCTATTAGGATATAATTGCAGTAATTTTACGAGAGAATCTATTGCGTGTTGGTAATGAGTAATTGCCATTCCACGTGCACCCTGAGAATCAAATTTGATTGCTTCAGAAGCATATTTGCTTGCAGTGTTTTCTAATTCTTGTGGTGCTAGACTCATTTCATTTACCTTGTGTTATGTCCTGAAGATTTTTGTTGGTATTCTACTGTGTTAATCTCTGTCACAAAATTGGTTAAATTAATTGAACTTGTTTGAGCCTGATCATAGTCTGGACCATCAGAATATTTTTTTTTAAAATTGGATTTATCATCAATATGAGCGTGTAAATCCTTTACTTTACTAATAGAATCTTCAGCTGATAGAATTAATTCAGAAATTTCATCATCCAAATCACCCATAGAATCAGTTGTTTCAGTAATTACAGATGTAAAATTCTTTAAAATTGAGCACATTTCCTTTTTATCAGCATATTTTGTGAGCATAAAATCTGCAATTCCAGCAATTTTCTCCAAATCCTGTAACTCTTCCAAAGTCAATTTATCAATTTTATCCTCATCAGAAGGTTTTACTTCAGATAATTTTTTGTCGATTACCGTAGAAAGAGAACGTATTCGTTCAATATCTTTGAAAAAATCACGTTTAGTGTTAAGCATAATCAAACATTGAATAATTTAAAAAAATCAACAAGAGGATACTGCTTATTTAATTTAGAGTCAGCCATCAATTTTACTTCATCCAGTAACATGGATGAAGTATGATTAGATTTACTAAAATCAAAGCGAGCTTTAGTTAATGTTGCAGCATCTAAAACAATACTACCAAGGTGAACAGATAATTCAGATAATTTTTGACTGGATGTAGGGAAAATAACAAATAATTTTGCACTAATTGTTCGTATCATAGGAATTGAAGATGGAAGGATTTCAGGAATACTAGTTATTCCAGATATAGAACCAATTTGATTTTGAATTTTAAGTAATATTTCCAAAGAATAGACTACAAGATGTTCCAATTCAACACTTTGCATATGAGATTTTTCATTTTCGTTAAAATCAGTCACAAGATATTCATTTAGATTTTTTAATTCAATTCTTTTTTCTTGAAGAGTTTCAACAATACCTGCAAGTAAATTAACAGAATAATCCAATCTAGGAACAAGAGTTACAGAATTAGAAGCATTTTCTGATTCTATAGAATCTAGACTATAATTTACTAACATACTATTGTTAAGCGATATTTTGTATTTGAGGACGATGTCACAATAATTTTCGTAACTACAGTTACACCTATCGGCAGTTACATTTTTGATTTTTTTTGAGTAATTGTGTAAAGGAATTTAGCTCTCAATTTTACCTAATAACAAATCTAGTAAAAACATGGTAAAAGAGCAAGTATTAACAGTCAGTTTAGAAGAATTTGGGCTCAGCAAGTACGAAGCTCAGGCATATGTAGCATTAATTTCTAAAGGCACCATATCTGCTAGTGAATTATCATATTATTCAGAAATTCCCAGAACTAAAGTTTACCCAACATTACTAAAATTAGAAAATAAGAAATTAGTCATAATCTCAAAAAGCAAACCAATAATGTGTACTGCAATTTCTCCAGAAGATGCTTTTGATGATGTAATTCATGAACAAATTAACAAAGTTAATGCAATGAATACACTGGTATCAAATTTGAAAAAAACTAGTGAAGAAAGTAGAAAATCAAGAGGTTCAGAAGAAAAAAGATATTTTCACATTAGTGCTAACAAGGTATTAAGTCAACTTCAAACAATGATTGAAGGATCAAAATCATCAATAAAAATAATGACTGATCAAGGAGGGTTAGGATTATTATCTGAATGTAAAGAACAATTAGTAGGAGTTATTCGAAGAAACCTAGATGTAAAATTAATCATACCATCATCACAAATTTGTTCAGAAGCATATAGAACAATACCAGACGGAGTAGAAATTAAAACATCAGATGTTGTTCAAAATTGTTTTATTTTTGATGAAACGGAATTGTTAATGATAAATAATGATAATGGAAAAGGTGCAATATTTTCTTCAACAGAAATTTTAGGAGTTAATCAAGAAAAAGTATTTTCAAATATTTGGAAAAATTCAATTAAAACCAAAGTAGTGGCAGACATGACAAAAACAGAAGCTCATGAAATTTATAAAATTATTAAAATCATTAATGAATCAGGTTTGACGTATATTCTAAATTCTACAATGTTATCAAAAAAACCAGAATTAGATATGATTAAGCTATTAGAAAAAAATGGAATTAACCTAAAAACAAAGTCACTAGACGATGTAATTGAAATCATAGATGCAGTGATACAAATTACTTGTTCAGGACATGTTAATTTTGAAGCAAATACCAAGAATATCACAATAGATTCAAAATTAAATAGTGGCCATTCATTACCGTGGGTCTCAATTTTAGACAGTTATTTGCAAAAACAAGGATACAAGACAAGAACGGTTTATCAAAATAATTCCAATAAAGGGGAAAAAGTTCACATTAAAATAAGTAAAAACTAAAATCAGGCTCAGAAATCATTTCAAATATTGATTGAAGAGAAAATTAAATCATTAGATATTACATTACCAAATCCGCCAACCCCTGCAGGATCATATATTCCAGCAGTAAAAACAGGGAATTTACTATTCATTTCAGGTCAAATACCAATGGAAGATGGCAAAGTCCTATTTACAGGAAAAGTCTCTGATGACAATTTAGAAACAGCTCAAAAATCAGCTAAAATGTGTGCCATTAACCTATTAGCACAAATGAAAAGAGAGTTAGGAAATTTAGATAAGGTGACAAGAATTGTCAGATTATCAGGATTTGTAAATTCAGACCCAGAGTTTTATCAACATCCAAAAGTGATTAATGCAGCTTCAGATTTATTTTTTGAAATTTTTGGAGATAAGGGAAAACATTCAAGAATTGCAATGGGTGTTGCATGTCTACCATTAAATTCAATGACAGAAATTGATGCAGTAATTGAATTTTCAGAATAAAAAAAATTAGTTTAAAATATTATTTTACTTTTTTATTCAATTCAGTTATGAATTTTTTAATTTTTGGTTTTGGAACTACAGCTCCACATGCCTTATCATGTCCACCACCAGAACCACCAAGACTAGTTGCCAAAAGATTAACAATTTTTCCCAAATGAACTTTACAGTTTTTAGAACCTCTTACAGAAACAGCATAAATCCCATGATCAACTCGTTCTTTGTATGCAACACCAACATCTTTTCCAGATAATCCCATGACGAAATTAACAGCACCACTAGCACCAGAATCTAAAATTTCCATATGACCAAGATTAGTCATTGTTTTCATACCTTTTTTGACTTTAG
>JACENB010000076.1 GCA_013867245.1 Nitrosopumilaceae archaeon | reverse complement strand
CGTCAAAGGTTCTGTTAGATTAGGAGAAATTCTAATGCTAAGAGAAACAGAGAGAGAAGCAAAGAAGATCAAATAGGTGAATTGAATGAGTCTTTTAGTTAAACCATGTAATTTCTGTAACAGACCAGTCGCCAAAGGTTCTGGTACAATGCTTGCAAAAAATGATGGAACTGTTCTGTGGTTTTGTTCTGCAAAATGCAAAAAGAATGCATTAGAACTAAAACGTGATCCAAGAAAATTCAAGTGGACAAAGAAATACGTCAAAGGCGGAATTAGAAAGAAGTAAAATTGACTGAAAAATCATTATTCATTGTAAAGCCAGACGCAGTAGCTAGAAATCTAGTCGGTGAAGTTATCTCTAGATTTGAAAGAAAGGGATTCAAACTTTTGAAATTAAAGATGTTTACATTTACACAAGAGCAAGCAGAAAACTTCTATGGTGTTCATAAAGACAAGCCATTCTTTGGCGAACTAACATCATTTATCACATCAGGTCCTGTGGTTGCTGCAATTATTGAAGGCAATAATGCAATTGCAACTACTAGAATAATGATTGGAGCAACAAAATCCTTTGAAGCAGACCCTGGTTCTATTAGAGGTGACTTTGGATTAGGATTTAGTGAAAATATTATTCATGCATCAGATTCACAAGAAAGTTTTGATCACGAATCGAGGGTAGCATTTGAGTGATCTGTTTTGCAAATTCGTCAGCCCATAGTGGCAGTTCTTGGTCACGTAGACTCTGGTAAAACATCATTATTAGATAGAATTCGTGGAACTGGTGTTCAAGGTAGAGAAGCTGGAGGAATCACACAACACATTGGTGCAAGTTTCCTGCCAACTGAAACAATCAAAGAGACTTGTGGTCCCCTATACAAAAAACTTGAACAATCTGAAAACAAAGTACCAGGAATTTTAGTTATTGATACTCCTGGACACGAAGTTTTTACAAATCTTCGTTCTCGTGGAGGTTCTGCTGCTGACATTGCAGTTTTAGTAGTTGATGTTAATCGAGGATTCCAACCACAGACAAATGAAAGTTTGAAAATTTTACAGAGTAGAAAAGTTCCTTTTGTTGTAGCATTAAACAAATGTGATCAAATTTCTGGATGGAGAAAATCTGAAACACCATTCATTTCACAAGCAATCAAAGAACAAGATGCATCAATTCAAGCTGATCTTGATCAAAAAATCTATGATGTTGTTGGAACTCTATCTGTATTAGGATACCAATCTGAGGCTTTTTATCGTGTAAAGGACTTTAAATCTGAAATTGCAATTGTTCCAATCTCTGCACGTTCTGGTGTTGGAATTCCAGAATTACTTAGTGTCTTAGTGGGATTGACTCAACAATATCTCCAAAAAAGACTCAATCAAGAAGAAAAAGATCCTCGTGGAATTGTTTTAGAAGTAAAAGATGAAGTTGGATTAGGACAAACTGCAAATATTATACTAATTGACGGTTCTATCAAAAAAGAAGACAGTATAGTTGTTGCAAAGCGTGATGGTGTAATTGTTACAAAACCAAAAGCCTTGTTGTTGCCAAAACCACTTGATGAGATGCGTGATCCTCGTGACAAATTCAAACCAACACCCAAGGTAGATGCCGCAGCTGGACTAAAGATTGCATCACCAGAACTTGAAGGTGTTCTTCCAGGAAGTACTCTCTATGTTGCTACAAATGATGATGAGATTGCAAAATACACCCATCTCATAGAATCTGAAATGAAATCCATGTTTGTTGATACTGAAACTAATGGAATTATTCTAAAATGTGATACAATTGGCTCACTTGAGGCTATCGTGGAGATGCTTCGACGCTCCCAAGTGCCAGTAGCTAAAGCCGATATTGGTCCTGTAAATAGACGTGATGTAATAGAAGCTAAAGCAATTAAAGAAAAAGACAGACATTTGGGAATTGTTTTGGCATTTAATGTCAAGGTTTTACCTGATGCAAAAGAAGAATCAGAGATTAGTCACATCAAAGTCTTTGAAGACAAAGTAATCTATAGTTTAATTGACAATTACAATGCCTGGGTTGAAGAAGACACTGCACATGAAGAGGATGCAATATTTTCTGAATTAACACCTGTATCCAAGTTTACTTTTCTTAAAGGAATGGTATTTAGAAATAACAATCCTGCAGTTTTTGGAATTCGAATAGATGTTGGAACTCTAAAACACAAAATCCCATTCATGAATTCTGATGGACGACGAATTGGAAACATACACCAACTCCAACATGACAAAAAAACAGTAACTTCAGCTAAAGCAGGTGATGAAGTTGCATGCTCTGTTCAAGATGTAACCATAGGAAGACAAATTTTTGAAGAAGAAGTGTTTTACACATTTCCTCCATCTCACGAAGCAAAACAATTGCTAAACAAATTCATGCATAAACTAACTACTGAAGAACAAGAAGTATTAAATGAAATTGTAGAAATTCAAAGAAAGAAAGAAGCAGCTTATGCTTACTAGTTTTACTGTGAATGCTTCTGACAAATCATATTGATTCCAGGGGCTCCTACTGCTCCCATCATCTTATCTACAATTTGTCCTGATTTGAACATGATAAATGTTGGAATTGACTGTACTGCAAATTTCATTGCAATATTTTGATTGTTATCCACATTAACTCTTGCAAATTTTACTTTGGGATATTTTTTTGATAGACTTTCAAATACTGGGTGCATCATCTTACATGGACCACACCATTCTGCCCAGAAATCTACCAATGT
The DNA here is from genome assembly GCA_013867245.1 of Nitrosopumilaceae archaeon. The sequence continues at coordinate 635 of JACENB010000076.1, read as the reverse complement.
TGGATTTTCAGCCAAAACTGTCTGGTCAAAATTAGAGTCATCTAAATCGATAATTCCAGGCTCAACTTTAGGCTGGTTTTGTTGTTTTAGCATCTCTTCTAATTTTCTTTGTTTGATTTTTTCAATTTCTGGGTCTTCAGACATTATGGTATCAAATTTTTTTCTACTAAAAAATCTATGTTGAAAGATTACTCATCAGCTGATTTTACTGGAATTGCTTCGAATCTTCTTGATTTGCAAATGGGACATTGATCGATATATTTTGTAAAACTAACAGAGGTGTATGCAATTCCACAATCTCCGCAAATTCGAAGATTTCTACTTAACTTTCCCATATTGATTATCAAAAAGTATTATGATTAAAACCTAACTCGTCTTAATTTTCTTATTCCAAAAAATAGCATTGCTGGTGCTGCTAAATACATTCCAATGTTCATCACTATCACTCCGATTCCATATCCGAGAACCTGTGATTCTGATTCTGCATATTCCATTATTGATAATGTGGATAACAGCGGTGTGATTCCTATTTTTACTGCTTCTTTGAACATTGGATTTTCTCTTTGCATATCTGCAATGTATGGAGAGAATGAATAGTAAACTTGGTTGAATCCTGTCATAAATGATGCTCCTGA
>JACENB010000059.1 GCA_013867245.1 Nitrosopumilaceae archaeon | reverse complement strand
TGATTCATCTTGTAATGAAGATGTAGGAATTGCAACAGATATTTTCAATGTAATTAAATCTCACAAGTAGTTTTAACTAATTAATTTTTTCCGTGTGGATATTTTTCTTTAGCATTATTTGCATAGCTTACAACTTGTTCATCAGAAACTAGTTCATACAAACCTGTTTCTGTTTTAACATGAGCCATTCTGATATGACTAGTTCCCTCTTTATCTTCACTTGAAAGATAAATTCCTGCAGCTGCTAATGTTGATGCTTCATCTAATGTTAATTCTTCTTTGTATGTTTTTTCTAAAAAGTCTGTAACACTATCAGAACCTGAACCAATTGAAATTGCATCATATGAAATGTAAGTTCCACTTGGATCTGTAAGATATAGTTGAGGTGTATTGTTAACTACTCCTCCTAAAATTAAAGCAACACCATATGGTCTAACTCCTGCATATTGTGTATATTGTTGACATTGATCAGCTAAATGTTTTGCAATTGTTTCAACTTCAACTTCTTCATCATAAATCATCTTGTTACTTTGAGAAAAGAATCTTGCATTGTCCACTTGACTTCTTGCATCTGGAATATATCCTGCTGCTGCAACACCTACATGATCATCAATTTGAAATATCTTTTGAGCATTTTTTGAAATTTGTAATTTTCTTGGTTTCTCTTCTACTGCAAAAACAATTCCTTCTTTACATTTTACTCCTACTGCAATAGTTCCTCTTCTTACAGTTTCAATTGCATATTCTACTTGATATAATCTACCATCTGGTGAAAATACAGTAATTGCTCGATCATAACCTTGTTGTGCAGGAAGCATTTGATCAAAATGCCGTGAAGGATTAATTTAAGTCTAGCCTATTTGATTTAGCGTGAAATACGAAATCGAATTTTATGGTCATGAAAATATTAGATCAAATCATAAAAATACCATAGAGATAACAAAAGAATCTCATTTGACTCCAAGAGGTGACTGTATTGTAGGAGTTAGTGCCAACTCTTCGTGTAATGATTTACCTGAAGAATTAAAAAATAAATTAAAAAATTCTGACAATACAATTGAATTTTTATTTAAAGTTGAAGATATTGAATTTTCTCTTAAGGGAAAAGGACATCCAAATTTAACATTGACTCATCCAGAAGATATTGTTTTACGAAAAAGTGATTTTACTTGTCCTCGAACAATATCTGTCAACTGTGATAAGGCTTCTGATTTAGTGCCTAGAGAAATGGTTACTAAATTACAAAATCCAAAAACTAAAGGAGTTCTTATTATTACAATTAGTTGAAAATGTCACAACTTTATAGTCGTGTTTTTATTCATTTTTCATGGGACGTAAAACTAATTTCTTCCTTTTAGTTCCGTTGGCAACTTTTGCATCTATAATTTTTGGTTTTGCTATATACAATACCATGTGTAAAAATGCAAATATTCCATTAGGATGTTAAAAATTTAAGAATTCTTTAATCGTCATCAGTTTCGTTTGCTTTGTCACGAACTTTTTTCATTATGCAAAACTTTGCAAGACTTTTCTTTAAATTCATAATTCTTTGAGATTTTTTATACTATTTAATTCTAATTTATTTTGATCTCAGATTTATCATTTTTAGATTTTTTTTGTGCCTACCTTAGATTTGTTATTTGATTTCAGCATTGTTTGATTTTGAATTTTTAAATTTTGATTGATTGTCTCTAGTAACGTAATTGTTTGTGGGTATTTTGGATAATTTGTAAGATCTTTTTCAATTATTGAAAGGTAATATCTTAATTCTCTTAGTATTCGTCTTTTCTTTGTTTTTGAAATTACTGTATTTTTTAAATTTCCTAAGTTTGCAGATATGGAACATAATTTAATTAATTTTGCATCTATTTCTGATTCTTTAATCTTGATTCCATATTCTTTCTGTCTTTGTTTGTTTGAAACTATTCTTTTTTTTGTTAATGATAATGTAGAATTATCACTTGTATCTATTACTAATTTGGTTTTTGTTAATGATAAAATTAATGTTGAAACTCTCCTGCCAAATTTTTCAAACAATTCATCAAAACCAGTGTCTGTATTTTCTAAAATATCTTGTAACCATCCTGCACAAAGTACTTCTTCATCAATTACTCCTAAACTTTTGAGCCTACTTACAACATTTTCTAAATGATTTGAGTGTGGTACTCCTATTTCATTTAACTCTCCTCCATGTTTTGTTTTTGCAAATAATTCTGCTTTTTTTAATGGTGTCATTGACTTGCACTACACATTATGGAAAAAAAATCTAAAGCCAATTTTTTGGACAATTTTTTATTTTTTGTTTGACAATAATTTGTTGTAAACGTACATTTTGGACATCCTCCCCACTCTTCTGAATCTATATCATGTTTTGAATCTGATTTACAATCACATACAGATACTAATTCTAGACATGTTTTCATAATTTTTTCAAAATTATCATAAATCATTTTGCTACAACCGTTATACCCATCAGATGTGTTATCAAACAAATGAATTATTCCATTTTCATAATATGCATCAATGTCATTTGATTCAGATTTTGTTAAAATTTTACTTGCATTAACTAAAACATGAGTAATTGTATGAATTTTTGAATCTGTTGTAAGTGAATTTTTTGAATCTGAATTTATTTTAGATGTAAATTCAGATGGTATGGAAATACTAGTGCAATAATGCTTTGAACTCCAACTAAAATTTGTCCAATTTGCTATTGATTTACCATCAAATGTTTCAAATTTATCTGCTGTATCATTATAATTTCCTTTTAGATAACCTGTGATTGTTCTATCCATGTTTATCAATCCATAACTTAATGATATTTTTTTAGAATGAGAATTGATCTCTTTTTTAATTGAATCTTTTTCTGATATTTGAATTAATGATGTTTTTACTATTGGCATTGTTCTTTTGTGTATCTCATTTGATTTTTCTAAAAATGCATTTGCACCATTTTGAGTTTTAACTATTGACTTAACTTGATAATTTTCTTTATTGAAATGATATATTCCATTTTGATGAAGTTGATAATATCCAGTAGGTATGTCTCTTGTTCCAATTTTTTTCGAATTATGAAAAATTGTAATTTCTCCAGATGTCCCTCTTAGATTAATGCTATTTGCAAAATCAAAAAATTTAGATTTGTTTGACTCTAATGCTGCATGTTTTTCCATTCCGATTGAGGCTTGATGTTTTTCTGAAATTATGGAATTTTCTTTGTTAATCTCAACATAATGATTCTGATTTAGATATTCTGGAATGTTTCGTGCAAAATAATGACAGGCTGCATCCTCAGGATCAAAAACACATATCGCGTATGATTTTTGTCCTTTTCTTCCCGCTCTGCCTATTCTTTGAATAAATGAATCATATT
>JACENB010000106.1 GCA_013867245.1 Nitrosopumilaceae archaeon | reverse complement strand
GAAATTAATAAAGAATACATCCCAGAATTTGAAAAAAACGGTTTAATTTTTTCAGCAGACAGCGACAATGGAAAAAGAATGGAAATATTAGAAATTCCTGAACATAAATTCTATCTGGGAGTGCAATTCCATCCTGAATTCAATAGCAGACCAGGATTCCCCGAAGAAGCATTTTCAGCATTTGTTAAGGCAGCTGCAAATTAAAAATTATTCAATTTTTGAAATTTCATAAATCTTTTGTCGTGCATCTCTAATCGAGACTTTCTTTTTTACATAACCCTTCTTAAGTAAATGACTCAATGCCAATCTAACAGTTCTATCCGGAAGTAATGTTTTATTTGCCAAGTCTTTCTGAGTTAATTCACCTTCATATTCCAATGTTTTTAATAATAATTTTGAACTTGGAGGCATACTCAGTAAATCTTCAGCAAGGTGAACTTTTTTGGCTAATGCAGAAATTCCTGTAGTATCTTTTTTTAATCTAATAATTTTTGCAGGAGGAATGAATTTGGAGCATTCAACAGTTTTTTTAACTTTGTATCTGTCTAAACCATCTAATACAACTTCACAATGCAATCTTGCAGAGATATCATCAATTTCAATAAAACTTGAATTTGATACAATTAATGGTCTTCTTGTTACATCAAGAGAATTTACTGAAATTATTTCAAAAACTGCAGAATCTTGAAACAACACAGGCCCACCAACAGACATAGAATATGCAGAAGAGCCAATTGGGGTTGAAACAATAATACCATCCCCGTTATCATGCCATACTTCATCACCATTTATTCGCAAAGTATGCTCCATTAGCATTGCACTTTTAGATGAAAACACAGCAACATCATTTAAAACAGGATACACATTTTTTCCATCAATTTTTACGCCAAGACGTGGAACCTCTTCAATACTAAAATTTTGCTTCTTTAGAATTTGTACATATGAAGAAAATTCTTTTAATTCAATTTGAGCTAAAAATCCACTAGATTCACCTTCATTAATTCCAAGAACTGGAGATGTTGCATCAAAAGTCCTATGAAAATAATTTCTAACTCCTTTATCACCACCTAAAACAATAATACAATCAGTAGGCTTATTTTTTGTCTTGGTGATATTGAAAGAATCAATATTGGAATCAGTTAAAATTTTTTTAATAATTTTTGATGCAGATTCAGAGGTTCCAGAACCATAAATACCAATTTTCATTATTTTACTAACTCCAAATCAATAATAAAAGAATAATGTATCATATATCCCGAAAATCAATAAGATTGTAAAAATAAGATGCATTATTTTCAACTGCACCTTTTTTAGGAATTTTTTGTAATCCCACTTTATTGGACTCTAATGCAGCCTGTGCTGAGCCTGCAGCAAAACAAAATGCCCACAGAAAGTCCTTTTCTTTAATCATTGTACAAGTAAATGTAGAACAAAAAATATCTCCAATTCCAGTTGTATCATGGACATGTTTGTTTGGTAATTTTAAAGAGTAAATTCTATCTTTTATCAATAGAGATACATCAGTTTTATTTGTCAAAATTACGTACTCAATTCCTTTCTTTTGTAGTGTACGCATCATTTCATCATGTGAACCTTCAACAATATTTTGACCCTCTTCAGGATTAATTTTAATTGCATTTACATTTGTTAAATCAAGATCAGTTTTTTTTAAAAAAATATTATTTTCAGAGTCTTTTTGTCTCAAAAATCCTTGAGGATCAACAAACAAAAAATTAGAATTGTTTTTAATTTTTTTTAAAACATCTTGAGAAATTTCATGAAATATTGGACTAACAATATGAGCGTCAGCATCTGTGTCGGAATATTCTATTGGTTCACATTCATTTACAATTTTAAGAGTTCTATCACTGCCAGTTATAGAAATTGAAAATTTTGTAGTATTTTTGCTAGAATCAGGATTAATTAAATTAATTTTATTTTCGACCAAATATTGTTTAGGGAAATCAGGACCATATTTTGTAAAAAGATCAACATCAAATTTGAATTCACGTGCCATAATTCCACAATAGGATGCAGCACCACCAATTTGTTCATAGGAATTTCCCTGAATAGAAATAGTATCTAAAGCACAATGTGAATAAATTGCTAATTTTTTCATTTCCCTAGAATTCAGAAACAGTAGATTTAGTTTTTTGCATTAATTTTCTCCAAACACTCAGAGCACAAAATTTGTCCTTTAGAAAGATGTAATTTTACTCCAGATTTAAAGCAAATATGGCATAATCCTTCCATGCTACTCATCTAGTATTAGCAATTGTAACATTAAAGCATAAATGAAATTTTTTCATTGTTTAGGCACAAAATAACAATTTTTTTCAAAATAGCCACAAGATTATAAGTAGGCTAAATGGCTGAATTTTATGCCACTTAAACGTGCAAGTCGAGGTAGAACAAAAGGAGGAAAAGGATCTTCAGGAACAGTTCAATGTACAAACTGTGGACAAACAGTTCCAAAAGATAAAGCCAAAAAAGTTACTTCAAAACTTAATCTCGTTGAACATACATTGGCAAAAGAATTACGTGCACAAGGTGCATACATTGCATCACCAACAGTTTTGAAACATTACTGTATTTCATGTGCAATTCATTTCAAAATTTTAAAAATTAGATCTGAAGATAATAGAAGAAAACGCGGTAAATTACGATAGAAATTATTCTTTGATGTTTTTAGCTGTAAAGATCATTCTTTGAATCAATGTAATTCCTGCAATAATTACTACAATTATTACAGCATAATCCATAAAACCAATAATACCAACTATTGCAATTACCAAAAGTCTTTCAGCTCTTTCACCAATACCAATTCCTTGAAGTTTGATGTTGATTAAATCAGATTTTGCTCTAGCATAACTGACTAGTAAAGACAAAGTTATTGCCATCATTACCAAATATGGTTCGGCATATCCACCAACTAAAATTCCTAAAAATATTGCAACTTCAGAAATTTTATCAAACATTGAATCAAGATACTCACCTTTTTTGGAAGTTTTACCAGTAATTCTTGCAACTTGACCATCTACCATATCAAAAAATCCAGAAACAAGTAACAAAATTCCACCAATGATTAACCCAAATTCAATCCCCATTCCATAAACTACAGCAGAAGATAATGCAACTATAAGACCAATAACAGTCCAGAAATTTGGAGATAAACCAGTTGCAGCAAATCCCTTACCCATTTTTTCAAGAGCTGGACGTAAGGTCTCACGTAAATTATTTAACACAAATTACACCCAAAATACCATCTAATAAAGATAGTACGGTTTGTTACATGCTATCTACCCACCAAATTTAGCCTAGTAAAAATACAATTAATTTTTTAGATTTATTGATTCTGAGATAAATTAATTGCAAT
>JACENB010000055.1 GCA_013867245.1 Nitrosopumilaceae archaeon | reverse complement strand
ACTTTCTAAAAAAATAGATGTAAAATTCTCATCCACTACTGATCTCCTCGATGTCCCAGTTGAAAGAATTGTCAATACTCTAGTGTTTGCACCCGAAATTGCTGCAATCAATCAACCAATCAGAGTATTTGTACAAACAACAAGTGACGGACTGCTAATTGGAAATGAACCTAAAGAGTTGTTGGGAAGTACTCATGTCCACTTACCATCTGGAATTACAATCACATTGACTAATTCATTCAAAACCTTGCATCAGGGATTGTATTATGTTGATTACACCCCTATTGAAGAAGGAACTCACGTCTTTCATGTAATTGCATTTAGTCAAGGAACAACTTCTCACGGTTCTGCTGCAACAAATGTACTTAGTCAGGATTTGGGTGGAATTTCTGAACAAATAATTCGTTTAAACACTATTTTGGATGACACCTCAAAAGAATTAGATGTTTTAAAATCTGAAATTGAAGGTTTTGATAACACCCTGGAAACTGCGAGTGATAAAATCGATGAAAGTACAGGAACTATTTCTACTTCTGTTGAATTTATCAGCGAAGCATCTTCTCAATTAAATTCATTATTGTTCCCAATTATTGCATCTATTGGAATCATAGTTGCACTACAGATTGCAATCTTGGCACGAAGAAGATAGTTATAATAATGTTAGAACCAAAAGTTCATTGATGCCCAAAGCGGCTATTTTCTTTTCAATACTTCTTTTTACAAGTTTTCTGGGAAATTCATATGCATTTACTGGTGATGATGTCTACCTGCAAGACAAACCTCAAAAAATTGACTTTAGTTCTAACATACTTGATGTTGATCAAAACTTTTTTGTTGAAAATAATTTTAAACGATATTTAATTTTTGGAACAAATTCTCAATATTCTGATTCTATCAAAAATAATTCTCTTTATGGAGTACAATCAAATCATGGATTTTTTTATGTTTCACTGTTATCTGAAAAATCAGCTCTATCATTAGCTGCCCAAGGAATTCACATTATTGAGGATTCTAAACTAGATTTTCATTCAACAAATAATGTTATTCAAGATGCATCACGAATTGGTGAAATTACTGGTTCAAGTAATGCTAAAAGAAATTATGATGCGTCTGGAAATGGAACTGTAATTGCAATAGTGGATACTGGAGTTGATTTCTCAAATCCTGATATTCAACATTCTCTTGCAAGAGATGAAATTAATCATCCATTAATGCTTGATCCTGATGGTCAGGGAATAATTCTAACAAATGCAACTTTTTTTGCATACATTGATGAAAATGAAATAATTCGAAATTACAGTAAACCTCTACCAGAACATGTCACTTCTTCTGTATATGTAACTAAAGAAGGGGTATTCCTTGATCTTTCTCAAGGTGGAAAAGGTACAGACATACAAATTTACAATTCTTTTTTTCCTCAAATAGGCTCTTCCCCAATTTTTAAGGGAACCTTGGATAATGATATGAAAATAGGACAAGATAATCGAAATTACATAAAATCAAAGAGTGGGGAATATCGACTTGGTGTAATTTATCAAGGTGGATTAAGTGGACCACTTGCTAAAGTACAAGTTGTTCCAGTTCTTGTAGTTGATTCTTTTATTCCTGGAGTTTATGACACAATAATTCCTGACATGAGTACATCATGGGAAGATTACACTAGGCTTAGTTTGCCCCCTAACCAAAAACCGAATTTTGATTTTGATTTTACTGATGAAAAACCAATTGTTTTGGGAAGCGGTAAAGAATTTCTAGTCTATGATTCAAATGGTGATGGAAGAAATGATTACAGTGCTGGAACAATAGGTGCACGAGTTTTAGATGTTTATGGTGTAATTAGAAACAATTCAACTGAAATTGATGACACATTAAATGCAATTAATGGTACTCTTTTGCCACCATTAGATCCTGATGGTGAATTTTTTGGTGTGATGACTGATTTTATGGGACATGGTACCTCTAGTGCTGCTTCCATTACTTCACGTGGTCAAGAAACATACGACATTTACAATAACACACAAAAGTATTCCATTACTGGCGTTGCACCTGATGCAAAAATTTTACCTGTTAAAGCATTGTGGTTTGGCGATACTGTTTATGCATGGTTGTGGTCTGCGGGATTTGAAAATGAAGAAAATAATTGGGAGTTTTCTGGAAAGCCACGAGCAGATATAATTTCTAACAGCTGGGGCATCTCAACTTTCCCATCATTCAAATCTTCACCTGGAATGGATATCTTGTCTTTAATTCAAAGTATGCTTGCAACTCCACATTCATTGGATGATGATTATCCTGGAGTGGTAATGATATCTAGTGCTGGAAACTCTGGACATGGCTATGGAACAATCGGATTGCCAAACGCATCTCCATTTGGAATTGCAGTTGGAGCTACGACCAATAATGTCTTTGTTGGATATGGTCCATTCAAAGACCAACCAAGATTTGGCGCAACTGCTGAACACTATAATCATGTAGTTGATTTTTCTAGCAGAGGACCTACTGCAATTGGTGATCCAAAACCTGATGTTATGAGTATAGGTGCTCATGGATTTGTGCCATCAAATGTAATCAAAACTACCAAAGATTCTCGAGATGAATCTTTTTCATTATTTGGAGGAACCAGTATGGCTGCACCATTAGTTTCTGGAAGTGCTGCAATTCTGATTGAAGAGATGAGAAAACAATCTCAAAACTATGATCCATTTATGATAAAAAATATTCTAATGTCCACTGCAACTGATATGAAAAATGATCCATTCACTCAAGGTTCTGGTCTAACAAATGTTAATGCTGCTTTGGATTATGTTCATGGAAAAAATGGTGTGTTTATCGTAAGTAATAATGACTCTTATGAAAATATAAAAAAAATTCTTGAACCTCCAATTGAAAACTTTAATCATACATCAGTAGGTTTTGAACAATTCAAACTACCTTCACACTCCCTTCCTATGACTAGCTGGTTTGCAGGACAAGTAAATGCAGGTGATCGAACCACTGCAACTTTTACCATCAACAATCCTACAGATAGTGAGATATCTGTTAATGTAAAATCAAAATCTCTATCATTAATCAAACAAACTCAATTTACTGGAACTACAATACCTCGTCAACAAGATTCTATAATGAACAAAACTGATACTTACATTCCAAATTATGTAAAATTATCTGATGTAAAATCTATTGAAAAATTAGATGATTTTTTTAATGAAGAAAGACCTATTCCTGAGGAATCTTCTCTGATGATTCTAAATGTAAATTTTCCATTTGATCAATTTATGAATAGTACTTCTGATGTTTATGCTGATGATCTGAAAATTTCTTCACTATACTTGTATGACTGGATTGATAACAACAATGACACAGAAATCACTAGTGATGAAATATCTTTAGTTAATAGAGGTGGTTCATGGGGAACCG
>JACENB010000018.1 GCA_013867245.1 Nitrosopumilaceae archaeon | reverse complement strand
ATGTCTAATCAAGATTGGATTGTTAAGATGAGAGAGGCTGCAACTAAAATTCCAGATCCTATTGCACGTTCATCAACTGCAGTTGGAACTCCTGAAGATATCATTCCTGTATTTGAGAGATTCATGGAAGCTGGTGTTAATCACTTTGTAATTAGATTCTGGGGTAAGAATTACTTTGGCTCAATTGATAAATTTGCAAGTCATGTTATGCCTGCATTACGTAAGAAAAACAAGGAAAAATTCGGTTAATCCTAAACTGTTATAACACAATTTATTGTGAAAATTTTACGTATTATTATGAATGATGATTTACCTGATACTGTAAAAAAATGTCTTGACATTTTAGATGAAAATTTGGAAATTTTATCTAACATTGAAATGGATTTGAACGATGAAAAAAATGATGAATTAGTTCCAAACATGAAGTTACATCATCTATATGATATGACTGAAGATGTTGCAGAATCTGAAAAAATTAAACGTGCTGAATCAAAATTTATGAGACGACAATCTGAAGATTTTTAGCGATTTCGAGAATTATGTTGATTTTTCTTTTTTGCTGATTGCTTTGATTTTCTTTTAGTGGCCTGTTTAAGTAATCTTTTTCTTGTTCTCTCCGTGGAATTTGTTGACCCTTGAATGATCTTTGTTTTGCTACCATCCCTTAACATGATTTCTTTTCCTTTGAATCTAAATTCTACATCTCTACACTTTATGTAATATCTTCTAAGACAAAAAAATATTCTGTTATTAGTTCCGTGCATTTCTTTGATTTCCCTTGATTTTTTTAATTCATTGAGAATATTTCGAAGTAATCCTTTATCGATATCTGTAATTCTATGTAATTCCCTAAACCAGATAAATTTAGATTGTGAACCCCATTCTTCTAAAAGATTGATTACCTGATTTGTGGCTTCTTCAGTTTCTTCATTATGCTCCATTATTTTCCATCAAATTAATGTCAAATTTAGGAATTTACATTAATGAAAAGTTTGAATCAATAAAGTCAATTTTTAGAATGTTCTGTATTTTTGGTATTTTTTGTAATTATTTACTATGAGTAAAGAAATGAAGACTGAATGTAATGAATTTGGGTGTAAAATATTACAACTAAAGGAATTATCAAAAGACCTGGATTCTGAATAATCTATCTTTTTGATTTTTTCTTTCTTTCTTTTAACCTTGATTTTGTCACTTTGACTGATTGTTTTTGATTATTTTCCATTTTTTTTGCTGTAGAATCAATTTGTTTGATAATCTTCTCTTGTTCTTCTATTGAATTTGTTTTGAGAAGTTTCTTTTTTAATTTTTTTAATTGATTTGAATAACTATTGAATTCTCCTCTTAAATCATTTAGATATGGATCATCCATGAAGATTATGTTAATTTCTCATATTTTATGTATTTTTCATAATAATTTGATCTTCATTTATAACATAATTTTAAAAAATTAATCCATGCAACTTGTTGGAGTTCTTGAAATAAAATCATTTGAAAAAATTAAAGAATTTCTCAATGATGAGCATGTTGGTAGGATTTCTAGTATTGACGTTAACGGATTTCCACAAATTATTCCTATGAATTTTGTTTTTCTAAATAATGCTATTTACATGCATTCTCATGTTAAAGGTGAAAAACTAGATAATATTTCTAGAAATGAAAAAGTTGGCTTTGAAGCTGATAGGGAATTAGAATTTTTACCATCATATTTTGAAGATCCTCATAATGCAGCTTTAGCTGATACATTGTACATCAGTGTAGTTATCAAAGGAATTGGTTCATTTGTTTCTGATAGAAACGAAAAGACTTTAGCATTAAATGGATTAATGCAAAAATACCAACCAGAAGGAAATTATGATCCTTTGAAACCTGATATGCGTGTTTTAGATGCTGTATCTGTCATTAAAGTAACTCCACAATCACTTCATGGAAAATATAAGATTGGACAACACATGAATTCAAATGATAGGGTAATTTTAGCTCAAAAAATTCTTGAAAGGGATTCCCCTACTGCAAAAACGACTCTAAAGATAATGGGATTTGAAGTAATTGATGGTGGTTTACGAATGATTGATGAACCTAAGTGGTAATTATTTTGACATCACCATTGCTTTAAATTCAGTTTTCAGTGATTGTATCTGTTGCAACAAATTTCCAAATTTGATTTAGTGTCTGATTATGCTCCTACTGGTGATCAGCCCCAGGCTATTGACGAATTAGTTAAGGGAGTAGAAAAAAAATCAGTTCAAACTTTACTTGGTGTGACTGGTAGTGGAAAAACATTTTCAGTTGCTAATGTTATTGCCAGAACTGGAAAAAACACATTAGTAATTTCTCATAACAAAACTCTTGCAGCACAACTCTATGCCGAATTAAAACAATTTTTCCCAAACAATAACGTTGGTTACTTTGTTTCATACTATGATTACTATCAGCCTGAAAGTTATTTGCCTCAAACAGATACTTACATAGAAAAAGATACTCAAATCAATGAAAAAATTGAAAAAATGCGATTAGAAGCTACGGCAATGCTTTTGTCTGGTGAGCCTACAATTATTGTTTCAACTGTTTCCTGCATCTATTCTCTTGGTAATCCTCAAGAATGGAAAGATTCTTCAATTCCTGTTAGTGCTGGTGAAAAAATTAAACGAACTGATTTAATTCGAAAACTAGTTGATGCAAGATATGAAAGAAATGATCTTGAAGTTGCACCTGGAAATTTTAGAGTAAAAGGTGACACAATTGATATCACTCCTGCATACTCTGAAGATATAATTCGAGTATCTATGTTCGGTGATGAAATAGAAAAAATTACTATGCTTGATCATGTGTCTCTAAAAGAAAAAAAGAAAATTAATCAAATGATAATTTTCCCTGCAAAACATTATCTTATTGCTAGAGATGTTACAAAAAGAGCTGTTAAATCAATCCGAGATGAATTAAAACATCATTTACCTACATTAAATGAATTAGAAAAACAAAGACTTGAAATGAGAACTAATTATGATTTAGAAATGATTGAAGAATTAGGTTATTGTTCTGGTATAGAAAATTATTCTAGACATTTTGATGGACGTAATCAAGGTGATAAGGCATTTTGTTTGATGGATTTTTTTGGTGATGATTATCTCTTAGTAATCGATGAATCTCACGTTACTTTACCTCAATTACATGGAATGTACAAAGGTGATTATTCTAGAAAAGATAAACTTGTTACCTATGGATTTAGATTGCCAAGTGCTTATGATAATAGACCTTTGAAATTTGAAGAATTTGAAGAATATATTGAAAATACTATTTTTGTATCTGCCACTCCTTCTGAGTATGAAAAGAAAACTTCTACAAAAATTGTTGAACAATTAGTTCGTCCTACAGGATTACTAGATCCTCAAATTGAAATTAGACCAACTACAGATCAAATGGATGATTTAATTAATGAAATTCACAAGAGAACTAAAAA
>JACENB010000084.1 GCA_013867245.1 Nitrosopumilaceae archaeon | reverse complement strand
CCAGAAGATGTGATTGTATAAGAAAAATTTTCTTTATTGAAAGGAGAAAATATCTCTCCATTGTAAATAGATGAATTCTTGAAAAGATGGATTTTGATATGAGTAAAAAGATCTATTGCTGTAGACATATTTTCAACTTCTTGCTCATTTGAATTTCTAATCATATTAGTAATAACAATAGGAACTTTATGAGTGACTGCGTATAAGGATAATTCACGCATATATTTCATAAATAAAGAATTTTTTTTGAATATGGATTGATTATTCTTATATTCATAAGAAAATAAATCAGTAATATTATCTATAACAATTAAGGAAAAATTATTTTCTGTAAAATTTTTAATTGAATTAATTTGTTCTGAAGTATTTGTTATTCTAGAAACTATTATGTTGTTAAGTAAATTAACATTTGAATTAGAGTTTTTTTGAATTTCTAATATTCTTTCAGGTCTAAATCCTCCAGTGGTATCTAAAAATAAAACTTTGCCGCCATTTTTAATCGAATTAATTGATAATTGTAATAATAATTGAGTCTTCCCTGTTCCATTGCCACCAAAGATATCAACAATTACACCGTCAGGAATTCCTCCTGATAGAAAATTATCTATTTTTTTTAAACCAGTTGAGATCATTTGTATAATTTATAGAAAAATAAGAAAAAATTTAAAGAATTACAATCGTGGCAAGGCTTTTATGCTGGACAGGGATTTTTGAAAATAAGTGAACATTTAGTGTCCCAATCAAATAGTGCAAAAAGACCATTAACAATACTTCAAAAAAGTACAAAAAAGAAAGTTACCGTTAGATTAAAGAACGAAGTTGAATACAAAGGTAAAATGGATAATGTCGATTCATATATGAATTTGATAATGACTGATGCGGAAGAAATCCACGATAGTAAAACCATTGCAAATTATGGTAGAGTAATCGTTAGAGGAAACAACGTATTATTTATCAAATTAGAAAATGAACTTTAATTAAATTAAGAGTGGTTTTATGGCCAATACTTTTCTATTTACATCAGAATCAGTAACAGAAGGTCATCCAGACAAAGTATGTGATAATATTTCAGATGCATTTTTAGATGAATATCTAAAACAAGATCCAAATTCAAGAGTAGCAGTTGAAACAATGGTTACAACAGATTTTGTAGTTGTATCAGGTGAAGTAACATCAAAAGCAGTTTTCGATAAAAAAGCACAGGAAGAATTAGTAAGAAAAACAATCAAAGAAATTGGATATAATGATAAAGAATTGATGTTTGACGGTGATACGTGTAAAGTTGATTTAAGATTACATTCACAAAGTCCAGATATCAGTCAAGGGGTTACAGCAACTGAAGAAAAAGAACAAGGTGCTGGTGATCAAGGATTAATGTTTGGTTATGCAACAAATGAAACTGAAGAATTAATGCCTATGCCAATTTTGTTAGCTCATAAATTAATTCAAAGATTGTCAGAAGTTAGAAGAAATAATACATTACCATGGGTTAGACCAGATGGAAAATCTCAGGTTTCAGTAAAATATGAAGACAACAAACCAACTGGAATTGAAACAGTTGTAATTTCAACACAACATGCACCTGAAATATCTCAAGAAGAAATTACAAAGGAGATAATAGACAAGGTAATCAAACCTGTTTTAGGAAATCTTTGGAATGATAAAATTAAAATTCACATAAACCCTACAGGCAAATTTGTTATTGGTGGGCCTCATGGAGATGCAGGTTTAACTGGAAGAAAAATCATTGTTGATAGTTACGGAGGTTTTGGAAGACATGGGGGAGGAGCATTTTCAGGAAAGGATCCGTCTAAAGTAGATAGATCCGCTTGTTACATGTGTAGATACATTGCAAAAAATCTTGTTGCAGCAAAATTTGCTGATAGATGTGAAGTTCAACTTGCATATGCAATTGGCGTAGCAGAACCAGTTTCACTTTATGTCAATACATTTGGTACCAATAAAATTCCAGAAAACCAAATAGAGGAATTAGTTAGAAAGAATTTTGATATGAAACCATCAGGTATTATTTCAGAACTAGATTTGAAAAGACCAATTTACAAAAAAACAGCAGCATATGGTCATTTTGGAAGAAATGAACCAGAGTTTAGTTGGGAAAAAACTGACAAAGCAGAAATTTTAAAGCAATCTGCCGGACTTTAATAATTCTATAACAGATTCAAATTTTATTTGTGTAATTTTTTCCAATTGATTATAATTTCCTTTAAAATCACCAACGAGAATATTTAGATCATCAATTCCAAAATTAGATTTTTTATTATTAATTGCATCATAATATGCAGTTTCTAAATTAATTTTTTTTATCTTTATTTTACTTCCTTTACAAAAAAGTTTTACATATTGTTCAAACGTTAGATAATCAGGTCCAACAAGATCGTATATTTTATTTTTAAATTTAATTTCATTAAAAGATTGAAAAATAATTTTTACGACATCATTTATAGAAATTGGTTGAATTGAGTAACTACCAGAACCAGGTATTTCAATTGTTTTGATTTTAATCTGTTTTTTTAAGAATTTTGTGAACAAATCATCTTTTCCTACAATGTACGAGGGTCTAAAAATAGTGTAGTTTAAGCCTGAATTAACTATAATTTTTTCTGCTTTGTATTTAGAAATGAAATATCCAACTGAAGTTTTACTTGAAACACCTAGACCACTATTATACACAATTTTTTTAATTTTGGTCTTCTTTACTAAATTTACAATACGTTTGGTTAATTCAACATTTATCATTTCATAATCAACATCTATAGACTGTTTTCCAATTCCTACAAGATGAATTAATACATCAGAATTTTTAATTTTATTAATTATGAGTTTTTCATCATAATCTTTAGAAATAATTTTTTGTTCATTTTTATATGTTTTAAAATCATTTCTTGAAATTGAAATCAAATCAATATTATTTTCAGATAAATATTTTCTTAGATTTTTTGCAACAAATCCACTTGCACCAGTAACAACTACCTGAATAGATTTAGCCATAATTATTTAAATTGACTTTTAATTTTAAATCTATACTACAAATTCCAATATTAATGAAATAAGAGTTAATACTAGAAAATGAATCAAAGAGATATGTCAGAGAAAAAAGTGGAATTAAGAACAGGGTATACAACTGGTAGTTCTGCTACAGCTGCTGCAAAATCAGCATTATTATCAATTATTAATCAAAAAAAAATTGAAAATGTAGATATTATTTTACCGAGAGGTTCCTCAATTCAAATTCCAGTTAATTCTTGTGAATTTGAAAATGAAAAAGCAAAATGCACAGTAATAAAAAATGGTGGAGATGATCCAGATGTCACACATGGTGCAGAAATAATTGTTGAATTATCATTAACAGAGAATATCGATGAAATTGAAATTGATGGTGGTGAAGGTGTAGGTATTGTTACAAAACCAGGCTTAGGTTTGGAAATAGGTAAACCTGCAATTAATCCAGT
>JACENB010000134.1 GCA_013867245.1 Nitrosopumilaceae archaeon | reverse complement strand
CACTTGTCGTAACAATACGATTTACTTTGATTGGCTTTTCTAATAACGTAGACATACTGAGATTACCTTTGATTCTGATCTAAAAGATCCTTGTATCATATTTTTTTGTCTAATCGCATCATTTTTTTTTCATTTTTAAATAATTCATAGCAGTACTAAATTAATCATAGTTACTATGATAATTATCATAGTGCAACTAATAAAAATAATGCCACTACAATATTTATTGTATCAAATAAAGAATTATTGTAGCGGTATAACATTTTTTATAAAATCTCAAAAAACTCATGATCATGGGACAAAGGTCTCAAAATAGGTTATCAGGACATAATTTTGCAAATATTCAAAAACACAATTCGAGTTGAAAGTTAACCTCTAGTCAACACTGAACGCAAAAAAGTACTTACAAAGATTTTCCAGAAATTTTTTCATATGCAGTAACATAACGTTCTGTCATTTTTGAAATAATTTCAAATGGAATTTCAGGGGCGACAGGTTCATCTCCTGCATTACGTGCATCATCAAATTGCTTTTGATATCCTTTTTCAGTTAACCAGTCACGTAAAAGTTGTTTATCGTATGCTTCTTGGATTTTACCAACTTCGAAAGATTCTTTGGGCCACAAACGATACTCATCAGGGCCAATTGAATCGCCCAAAGTGATTTGTCCTTCTAAAATACCAAATTCTAATTTTAAATCAGCCAGAATAAAACCAACATTATCGGCAATCTTAGCCATCTTTTTGTAAATTTCAATTGAAGTTTTTTCCAACCAATTGTATTGTTCCTCAGAAACTAGTTTCATTTCAAGTGCTTTTGTTTTGTCGATTGGAATATCATGTTCAGATTTTGTCGTAGGATCAAATATTGGCTCAGGGAGTTTTGCAGCTAGAGTAGTATCGGTTCCTTCTGGAACTTTTACCTCACCTTTTTTCCACCGGCTCACCAAACTACCATAGAAATAGCCTCGAACTACGCATTCTATTGGAAGCATTTTCATTTTCTTAACAAGGATTTCAGTTTCAGATTCACGTTTTACAAAATGATTTGGAACGTCTAATTTGTTGAACCAAAATTCAGCGAATTTACACAAAACTTCCCCCTTTCGAGGAATGTCTTGTTTGAATTTTACATCATATGCGGATACTCGATCAGAGAATTTGAATAGTAATGTACTCTCATCCACATCATAAAGATCTTTTACCTTTCCACTAGTAAGAAATTCCAAGCAAAAATACTGAACCATTAGAGAATTTAACTGCTAAGACCCCATCATTCCTACCATTTTTGGCATCTCACGATATGCCTTGTTGACAAATATGTCATTATCAGCGCTAATCATAACAAATTCCATTGAGTTTTCAGGAGGCGGAGATACAATGATCTTTTGTCCAACTTTGAGTGTTTGAATATCCAAAATATCACCATCACCAAAATTTATGTGAAGATTTGTTATTGGTTTGGCGCCAATATTTTGGATAGTTACTCTGCCCATGGTAAACATACCTTGTTCATCTAAAAGAGGATCCACGAAAATCTCATAATCTTGAGTGATTACAGAGAATTTGAAAAAATCTGCACCAAAAATAACACCAATTGTGACAATTACTCCCACACCAAGGCAAAGCAATGCAGTGTATTGTTTCACAAAAACCCTATGGTTATTCTAATAATTAAATTGGTTACTTTACTTCAACGCCATTCCAAAATGCAACCATGCCTTTAATTTTCATAGCAGCGTCATTTGGTTCTGCATAATACCATGCACAATCTTTGTTGGTTTTGCCTTTTACAGTTACAGAATAGTAGTTTGCCATTCCTTTCCAACCACAAAAACTAGTCATGTCGGTTTTTTTAAAATACTCTTTTTTGATAGAATCAATTGGAAAATAATGATTGCCTTCAACTACTACAGTATCATCACTTTCAGCAATTACATCTCCATTCCAAATTGCTTTCATGATTAATTAGATTCTCCTTTGATTTCTTCTCTACTCTTAAACTCCGGAGTGATTCCTAGAGAGTCATAATTTCCAGATGCGCATGTGAAACACATAGAATCAGTAGAAATTCCCACTGCAGTTGCAAGATTTTCAGCATCATTATATCCCAAAAAGTCAGCACCGATTTCCTTTCTCACCATATCTATCATTTCTTCATCATTCATATCTTTCCCATTAGAAAATGTTGCAAGTTCTTCTTGAGACGGAAAATCAATTCCAGCATAACAAGGATATTTGATTGGCGGGTAAGTAATCACCATACTGATTTTTCTTGCACCAGCTCGTCTAAGTGCCTTGATAATAGCCTTGGAGCTTGTACCTCTAACTAGACTATCATCAATTACAACAACATGTTGTCCCTCAATAATTTCTCTAATTGGGATAATCCAACGATTAATTTCCACTCTGTCTGTTTGGTGAGGTTCAATGAAACTTCGCAGTGGTCCTTTCTTGCTATATCTGTCTTTTAGCAATCCTTCATCAAAAGACACACCTAGTTCTTGAGCATAACCTAATGCGGCAGGTCTTGCAGAATCAGGCACAGGTATAACTAAATCAGCATCTTTAATTGGGAATTTTTTTGCAAGATATCTACCGATATTTTTTCTTGCGACATAGATGTTAGTTCCTTCCATGTTACTTGTTGGGTGAGCAAAGTAAGTAAATTCAAAAGAACAATGTGCACGTTTAGGCTCATCAGAAAACATTTCTGTATCAAGACCATCTTTACTCATTCTGATTAGTTCACCAGGAGTTACATTACGTTGCATTTTAGCACCCACTGCAGATACGGCAGAAGATTCTGAAGCAACAATGTAAGTATCATCGGCCTCCTTATGACCTAGAACCATTGGACGGAATCCCTTAGGATCACGTGCAGCATATACAGAATTATCATCAGAGATAAATGTGAAACAATACGACCCTACCATCTCATTTTTGAGAACAGATAGTGCCTTACCCATTTGACCATTTTCAGAAATTAATGAAACCAATCTTTGAGCAGCAACCAATGTATCACTAGCATTTTGAGGAGTAAAGGAACATCCACCTACCAAGTTCGATAGTTCTTGGACATTGGCTATGGTTCCATTATGGGCAACACAAAGATCCTTTACTTTGAGAGGCTGTGCATTTTCCAATGAGCTTCTGCCCATGGTAGAATATCTGACATGTCCAATTACACATGGTGAAGAATATTCTTCAGCAATTGATTTGAATTCAGATGATGCAGATGAAACAAGACCTAATCTTTTGAGTGGAGGTTTGTTTGGAATTGCAAGACCCCATGCTTCTTGACCTCTATGCTGTAAAGCACGTAAAGCATCAATTGCCATTGGAATTACATTAGTCCCACTTAGACTATAGATTCCAATAACACCACAGTTCTCTTTTGGCTTGTCATCAAGAATATGCTGAGGTTTATCCATGTAGCACCAAGTCCTTTAACGAATTTAACCAAGTTTTTTGCGCT
>JACENB010000097.1 GCA_013867245.1 Nitrosopumilaceae archaeon | reverse complement strand
CATTTCCTTTCTCATCAAATTTTGCACCATAATAGAATGTACCAGGTGAATCATATCTAAAATCAAAATTCCCTCCATTCTTTTGTGTAGAAATTGGAATTACAGTGTTATCAACTGGTGCAAAACAAGAGTAGAAACGTACTGGTTCAGATACAGATGGATCAGGGTAAATTGCAAAGTCTAGAATCTGTCCAGGTTCAATTTTTTCAATTCGTTTAATGTTGTGAGCAACATCTAAGACGTAATTTTCATAGCCATGTACAATTGCATATACTTTGGGATTGTATACTGTATAATTTCCAATGTTCTCAATTTTTCCAGTAACATGTCCATCATCATGAGTGATCAATGTTTTATCATAAATGATTTGAATTGGAATAGGATCTTTTTCAGTTTTAGTGTAACTTAGTTCTGCGGTTAACAATTCTGGAGTTAGACCATGAATCTCAGGAAATTTTATTTTAAACGGGATATCAGTCATTGCAGGAATTGGTACATGAACAAATTGTTTTGTAATTTTTGTATCATCAGTGTCAATTACAGAAATTGTAATTGTTGGAATCAATGCAAAATCATTTTGATTTTTTACATTTCCAACGACAGTGAAAATACCTTGGTAGTCAAAGTAACCAGTATATTCACTTTCAGGAATAAAGACATCAGCAAATGCTATTTGTGGGACAAGGAGTACAGTTAGGAGAATTCCAAAAAGTAAAGTTTTACAGGATTTACTAGAAAGCGTTGATAATATCTTCAAATCCAGAAGTTGGTTTCTCAAGTAGGCTTGGTCTATAGTCTTCAACTAATTTATCTATCAAATCTCTGGCTTTAATATGATATCTTTTTTTGAGCTGAACAAATTTTACTTCTACTAATCGATCCTCAACTAATTGTGATAAATATAGTGAAACAGTTGAGGGAGATTTGTTTACTTCCTTTACTAACTCAGAAAATTCTAAACCATCTTCTTTGACTAGTGCAAGTAACAGATCACGCGGAGTTTGTTTTCGTAATGCTTTGATCACAATTGATTCTTCTTCTGTAATTTGTGGAGGGTAGAATCTAACTTGTCGTGGTCCACGATTAGCTTTTATCACTCCATTTTTTTCTAATTTATCTAAATAATGACTTAGAACACCATTCTTCAATCCAGATGAACGCATGATTTCACGGAATTGGATTCCAGGGTTTTTTTCAATGATTTCTTGAATTTGTAAATCTCTATCAGTCATTTCTAAACACTCCTAAAGCTAGTAATCCTAATGTGACAAACGTCAATAAATGTCCTATCTCTGCTATTGACATGATATCAAAATCATATAATGTAGGCCATGTTGCATCAACTAGTAGCACTGCTTCTGCTCCAATAAAATTTGCAAATGCAATTGCACTTAACAAAAGTCTTTTTGTTCTTAATTTGTGATATGCAAAAATTGCAAGAAGTGTAATGAATACGGCAAGTGATATTCCTCCAACATGTAAAATTATGTGTGCTAAATGATAACCATGTAACAAATGAGGAACTATAATGGGAATAGCTAGAATCGCAACTACGCCTGTAACGACAATTGAAAATAACATAGATTTTCTTTCAAGAATGGTTTCAGGCTTAAACAAAGTAATGAAATTTGATCAATTATTCATTTAAAGCGACTGGTTCAATTTTCGAATTGGTACCGATCAAACACGAATTATTCCTTTCTGAATCAAAAATTCCAATCCCTGAACAAATGTCTGATCATCTATCTGTCCTGCAGCCCACCAGGCTGCATTGTTTCTTATCCATGATGGAATTTCTTTGGATTCTGAATCTTCCTGTTGAGTTGGAGGAATTACAATTATTTTGTTTTTAATCAGATACTCAATGCCCTGAACAAATGTAGTATCATCAATTTGTTCTTCAGACCACCACAATGCATTGTTTCTTATCCAATCAGGAATTGTGATTTCTTTTTCGTTTGTAATTCTGTCAATAACAATTGGAATGGTTGTTCTTGCAAGGTCATTATTATCTAAATTACTAAATTTAAGATGAACAATTCCTGTAACATCTTGTGGAATCCTAAACTCTGCAACATTATGTTCTTCTCTTGAATCAGTACTTACACCACTTTGCTCAAAAATTATTTTATCATTTTGTGTGATAGAAAAGTCATAATTAGTTGAAACAGGTTTGTTTTTCAAGAAAACATCAGTTACATCAAAGAGTATTTTTGCATCAGAACCAGATTTCAAGTTTTCAGGTTCCCAAGATGCAAGAATTCTAAATTGTCCGTTTTCAGTAACTGCACTCATGTGTGGGTAATCCCTATCGGGAGTAATTAGAAAATTCATTCCATTATCATTTGAACCATTTTCAAGAACTTTGAGTAATTCTTTTTGATAAACTATGAAGTGAACTGTACGACCATCAGCAAAAAAATCATCAATTGTTGCAACATCTTCAGAAAGTTCAACTCCATTGATGTAAATTGTAAATCCAGACACAAGCAAGTCACCAAATGTTTTTGGAATTACTAGTTCTTCATGCACAACTGATGTTTGATTGATGTTTGTATAACTCCACTCAAAAGGCATAGAGTAACTGATTTCTTTTGAATCAGAATCATATTCAAAATTAGAGATTTCATCATAGTAAGTAATCACATCAATTTTCTGTTCTCCAAAATTTGGATCAACAAAGTCATGTCTAGAGGTTTGAGCAATTGAGATTCCTGCGTTGAATACTAGTGGGTCATCAAGTTTTTTGGAATAGCCATCAGCAGTGAGTATAGTGATATCAAATTTGTACAGTCCACCTTCACTGAGTTTAGGTCCCTTTACATGAATCAGTCTGCTATCTAATCCTAACAAGGAACCAAAGATGTTACTTTCACTTTCCTCTTCAATAATAATGGAATCGGTTTCTTCTGAAACAAAATTAAACACTAGAAAACCATTATCTGCTTTGAATTCTTGGTCAAAAAGAAATTGATTTCCTTTTTCAGTTTTTATCTGAAAGGTAACATCACGTAGGGTAATTTTTGAATCAAAGTCAATCATTGAAATTGAAATTTGTTGATCATCACTTGCTTCAGGATCACTTTGTGACGAAGAGAGTTCTACAGTTACTTGTTTTCCATCAAGATCTACAGGAGGAAATGATTCACTACCTACTCCATGACCAAATGCATTATCAAATGCAAATACAAACAATAACGGTAGTAAAAGCAACAAAAATAGATTTTTCAAATTATGTCCACTTGTTTGGATCTTTTTTACGAATTTCTTTTCCATCAATTGTAACTGAATCTTTTTCTTCAAAGACAGTGTGCCATTTTCCATTACTTGGGAAAATTTTGTTCATCTCCTCAACTTTATCACTGGTTGGAGCTTTGTTCATCAAAGCACCCCATCTCATGTTAGGAACTTTTGGCATGATGTCGTTGATGTCTTTCATTATACTATCACTTGGCTGAATTTATTTAAAAACCTATGATTGAACTT
>JACENB010000031.1 GCA_013867245.1 Nitrosopumilaceae archaeon | reverse complement strand
GGTATTTCTTCACGTGTTGTAGTTATAGGAATTACAAACAGACCAGACGTTGTAGATAATTCATTGTTAAGGACAGGAAGACTTGACCTAGTCTTGTATGTTGAACCACCTGATGAGAAAGGTCGATTAGAGATAATCAAAATTTTAACAAAGAAAATGCCATTGACAAGTGATGTAAAGTTACAAGAGATTGCAGTGGCAACTCAAAACTATACAGGTGCAGATTTAGCTGCCTTATGTAGAGAAGCAGCAGTTCAAGCCATGCAAAATAATGCGACAAAAATATCGAGTCAAGACTTTGCAAATAGTTTGAAACACGTTAGACCTTCAATTACAAAAGAAGTTGATCAATGGTACAAATCAGTTAAGGAAAGTATATCTAACGTGGTACCAAAGACAGGAGATAAAACATTCTACGGATAAAAATGGCAGTTCCAATCAGAAACACAGTATTTGACAAAATTAGAGATGCAGGTTCACTAACAGATGTTGAGCTTTACAAAATTCTAACAAAAGATGGATTTACAATGGCAGATGCCAAATTCAATAAGATACTTTTGGATTTAGAAATTCTCGGACTGATCAAAGTGGCATGGATTACAAAAGATGAGCGTAGAATTGAGGTTTTCGTAGAAAAAGAAGAAATCGATGAAGTCGATGAGCAAAACAAGGAAATGATGGAAAAAGACTACGAAGCAAGCTTCCCAGGTTTTGAAAAATAGTTCCTAGAATAAAGGAATGTGAAATGCTGCATCTAATGCTACTGCAACAAAAATTATTGTAAGATAAGGTGCAGTTACTTTGTATGCCTTCCATGCAAATTCAGATGTGGGCGTCTTTGTTAGCTTGTAATGATATGCCAACATCAATCCGCCAGATACGGCTGCAATTATTGTATACACAACCCCCATTCCATCAGGAATGAAAGAGAGTACCAAAGAATAAGGAAGTAGAATTATTGTATTTCCTAAAATGTATTTTGAAGTTTTTTGCATTCCAATTACAACAGGCAACATTGGAACTTCGGCTTGTGCATATTCATCTTTAATTTTCATTGCAAGACACCAAAAGTGTGATGGAGTCCAAACGAAAACTAGGAATCCAACTAAGAATCCTAAAAGATCCATGCTTCCAGTAGCTGCAGACCAACCAGCCCATGCAGCTGCACTGCCAGCAATACCACCAATTACAATGTTTGAGGTGTTTAGTCGTTTAAGCCAAGCAGTATAGATTATGACATAAGAGAATATACCAACTGCAATAAAGAATGCAGAAACTGGATTTAATGCAAAGAATCCGTAAATAACAGAGACACAACTAACAGCCAAACCATAAATCAAAACATGAGATGCTGCCATTCTTCCAGAAGGAATAGGTCTTTTGCTTGTTCTCTCCATTTTTGGATCAATATCTTTGTCATAATAGTGATTTAGAGCACTAGAACCAGCTGATGCCAATGCTCCAGCAATAATGATGTGTAAATAAGACCAATAATCAAGTTCAGGAGCACCTGGAACCAGTTTACTTGCAGCATACATTGAAGTAACTGCAGTAATTACTAGAAGAACTACTATCCTTGGTTTGGATATCTCCATTATTTCATTAAATCCCAATCTCACTCTATCCTAGTCCAAAGCCATTTAATTTCTTCGTCTATTGATCCGTATAATTTCAAAAGGAATAAGTATCTCACTCCTACCAGCTACGTTAAATGAGTAATTGGGACCTCATGATGCCGGGAATGGGACTCACAGCCATAGGTTTGGCTGGATTAGTCATATCATATGCTGAGATTGCACATACATTCATTGATGGAATGCATGCCTTGACTGGCCTTACCATGTTTGTAGGACTGATCTTCTTGGCAGCAGGCATCTTAGATGGAGGAGTCTCAACTAGCAATAGAGCCAAGGCAACAGTTTTGGTTATCGCTTCAATTTCGTTAGGATTTGGAACATATGCATTTACAATGAATACTTCAGCTTATACTGTTACAATCGCAGGAATTTTGATGGGAATTGCATTTCCATCAATCATCATTGCATATCTTGCAATGAAGCATCCGCATTACGCAAAACCAGTTGGCTCCATTGTTGCACTAGCATCAGCTACAGGAATTATTGCATGGGTTGCATTTGGATTAGTAGGACCAGACACATACATGATTCCACAAGAAGTCGCAATGGAGGAACCAAGTGCAGAAGAAGTCGCACCAGCAGGACCAGTATTTACAATTGAAATGCTTGAAGGTTCAGCTGAAGAAGGAAACCCAGATTACGATCCAGATGCAGCAGTTGTCCAACAAGGGTATGTTGTAGAATGGGTTAATGCAGATGCTGCAGCACATACCGCAACCAGTTCTGCAGACTTTGGAGAAACATTTGATACAGGATTATTAGGTCCAGGAGAATCATTTACACTTGACACATCTAATTTAGAAATTGGCGAATACGAATACTTCTGTATTGTTCATCCTTGGATGGTTGCAACATTAACCATCGAAGGTGCAAAAGAACCAATCAAAGTAGTAATGCCAGAGGGAGCAGCACTTCCAGAGGAAGGTCAAATCTATTACGACCCAGAAGTAATTACAGTATCTGTCGGAGACACTGTTCTATGGGATAATGCAGACACCACAGTACATACTGTAACATCAGGTATGCCACCTGCAGATGCAACAGGAGTATTTGATTCTGAAATGATGATGGCAGGAGATAGTTTCGAATTTACATTTACAGAAGCAGGAACTTATGATTATTACTGTACATTCCATCCATGGATGGTAGGAACTGTTATTGTAGAATAGATTTGCAGAAAATCATCTTATCAATTTCAGATAAAAAAATTTTAACAGAACATGCTGAAAATGAAAAGCCAAACGAATCATGTGCCATACTATTTGGTAAAGACGATAGAGTATCCGAGGTATTTTTAACAAAAAATATAGAAGAATCACCCGTAAATTTTACCATTTCAAATGAGCAGTTAATCGAAGGGTACAAGATTGCTGAAGAAAAAAAGGTAGACGTGATAGGAATTTTCCATTCACATCCTAATTCTGAAGCATATCCATCAAATACAGATAAGAAATTCATGCAAAGCAATCCAGTTGCATGGGTGATTTACTCTGGTGCAAACAAGGATTTCAAGGCATATTTGCTAGAATCAGAAGTAAGAGAAATTCCAATTGAGGAAAACTAAGCATTCCTAAAGGAAGCCTTTGTGCCATCAGCAATCCCGAGAATAGACTTGTCTGGAGATATTATTTTTCCAATAACATTAACAGGAGATGCGGGAGTTATCTCTCCAGGTTTTCCAATTGGAGTAGGGCCATAAAACAAGCATATTGCCTTTCCTGTTGGCCAATAAGCAACATCGTTTAGTTCTACAGGAGACTTTGCATTTTCTTCAGGTTGATTAATTGGAGATTGTGAAGAATAGATTTCATCACCCCAAACATTAAGATCTACTGTAAAGGGGAGTTTTTCAACAAATTC
>JACENB010000030.1 GCA_013867245.1 Nitrosopumilaceae archaeon | reverse complement strand
AAGGCTGACGAAATCTTTGGACAAAAATGCTATCCTTCAGTTGCAGACATTCCAGGAAATGTTGATCTTGTTGTAGTTTCAGTAGATTTGTCAATGACTCCTCCAGTTTTAGAGGATTGTGCAAAGAAAGGTGTTCATAGTGTTGTAATTGTTTCTGGTGGAGGAAAAGAACTTGGTGGAGAAAGAGCAGATTATGAAGCGGAAGTTGCACGTTTATCTAAAAAACATAAAATCAGAATTATTGGTCCTAACTGTATTGGAATGTTCAATGCTGCAAATAGACTTGATTGCGCATTCCAAGGACAAGAAAGAATGTTACGTTCAAAATTAGGTCCTGTTGCATTCTTCTCACAAAGTGGTACCATGGGAATCAGTATGTTAGAATCTGCTGATGTATTTGGATTGTCAAAAATGATCAGTTTTGGTAACCGTTCTGATGTTGATGAAGCAGATATGATTTGGTATGCTGCAAATGATCCTCAAACTAAAGTAATTGGATTATACGTTGAAGGATTTGGTGATGGTAGAAAATTCATTAATGTTGCAAAACGTGTAATGAAAGAGAAAAAGAAACCAATTGTTATTTGGAAGAGTGGTAGAACTGCTGCTGGTGCAAAACAAGCTGCATCTCACACAGGCTCACTTGGTGGTTCAAATGCAATTATTATGGGTGCATTCAAACAAGCAGGAATTGTCTCAGTTGAAAGTTATCAAGAATTGGCAGGTGTACTAAAGGCATTAGCATGGCAACCTGCTGCAAAAGGCAATAAAGTTGCAATGACTAGTAATGGTGCTGGTCCAATGATTGGTGGAATTGATCAACTAGAAAAATTCGATCTTACTATTGGAAAATTATCTCCACAAGGAGTCAAGAAATTGAAGGCACACTTCCCACCTGCTGTACCGATTCATAATGGTAATCCTGCAGATGTTGGTGGTGGTGCAACTGCAGAAGATTATAGATTTGTAATTCAACAATTTATGGATGAAAAGAATGTTGATATTGCAATGCCTTGGTTTGTATTCCAAGATGATCCACTTGAAGAAACAATTGTTGAACATTTAGCTGCTTTCCAAAAGAAAGCTAAGAAACCATTATTGTGTGGAGGTAATGGTGGTCCATATACTGAAAAGATGATTAAATTAATTGAAAAACATAATGTTCCAGTTTACCAAGACCTCAGAACTTGGGTAGCAGCAGCATCTGCACTCAAACAATGGGGAAAAATTTCTAAAAAATAGATAACATTTAATTCTCGCATGTCTTGACAAATTTTCATGTCACTAGTTACCACATCTACTTCTGATGGCATTTGTACTGTCAAAATCAACAGACCTGACAAACTCAATGCAATGAATACTGATGTTGCAAAAGAACTAATCAAAACTTTTGAAACTCTGAACCATGACGATAATGTCAAAGTTATCGTTTTGACTGGTGAAGGTGAAAAAGCATTTTCTGCAGGAGCTGACATTGAATATATGTCAAAAATTTCTGCAGATGAATCTGTCGAATATGCAAAAACTGGACAACTTGTTACTGCAACTGTAGAGTTGGTTAAACAACCAACAATTGCAGCAATCAATGGATTTGCATTAGGTGGAGGTTGTGAACTTGCAATGTCTTGTGATATTCGAATTGCAGCTGATACTGCCAGATTAGGCCAACCAGAAGTAACAATCGGAATCCCTCCAGGATGGGGCGGAACACAAAGATTAATGAGAATTGTGGGAATAGCAAAGGCAAAAGAACTTGTCTATACTGGAAAAATGATCAAAGCTGATGAGGCAAAGGAAATTGGTTTAGTTAACCAAGTAGTACCTCTTGCATCTTTACAAGAAGAAGCTTTGAAAATGGCACAACAAATTGCTGGATGTTCAACAATGGGTGTTCAGATGTCTAAAGTTGCAATCAATAAAGGAAGAAATGCAGATCTTGATACTGGTCTTTCTATTGAACTCCTTGCTTGGAGAAATTGCTTTACACATCCTGATCGTGAAGAAAGAATGACTGCATTTGTAAATAAATCCAAGAAATAAGCTATTTCAATCTCTTTTTATTTTTATTATATTTTGAGCCTATCTTAATTACTAGTGTGTTGCAGGGGAAAAGCTTATTATAATTTAAAATTGATTTTTGATCATAATGGCAACTGAACAAACACAAAAAATGGTTACAGTTACTGCAAAAGCAGCTGAGAAAATTCATGAATTCATGAAAGAGGAAGCCGAATCACCTGAATACTTACGAGTATATGTTCAAGGTGGTGGTTGTTCTGGATTATCTTATGGAATGGGCTTTGAAAAAGCACCAGAAGAAGATGATTTAGTTCTTGAAGAAAATGGAGTTAAACTCTTAGTTGACAGTTACAGTGTCGATCATTTACAAGGTGCAAACGTTGACTATATTGAAAGCCTAATGGGATCTGGATTTAAAATTAATAATCCAAATGTTACAAAATCCTGTTCATGTGGTCACTCATTTAGTACTGAATAAACTAGTATCATTATTTTCATTTTTTAATATCTTTAGCGTATGCTATATTGAAAATTTTCTCTATTTTGCGATACCCTCATATATCCTAGTTTGGAAATGAGAATATAATGATAAAGGAGATGAAGAATTTATGCCTCAATCAGGAATTGTCAAATATCACGTTAAACTTTCCTATGAAGTTGATGGACTCGTTGAAAGAGCAGATATAATCGGAGCCATCTTTGGCCAAACAGAAGGACTGTTAGGCCCAGAGATGAATTTGAATGAACTGCAACGAGTTTCTAAAGTAGGACGTATTGAAGTTATTGCAAAATCAACAGCTAATACTACAAGTGGTAATGCTGTTATTCCAATGAGTACTGACATTGATACTTGTGCATTAATTGCAGCTGGTATCGAAAGTATTGATAAGGTTGGTCCTTTTGATTGTAAATTTGCATTAGATGCAATTGATGATGTACGTGCAGCAAAGAAAGACGATATTGTAAAACGTGCAAAAGAAATCAAACAAAAATGGGCAACTAAAACAGTTAGTGAAGGTGAAACTATGTTAAATGATGTTCACCAAGGTGATTCTGGAAAATTATCAAGTTATGGACCATCTAAATTAACATGCAGTTCTGGAGTCTTTGATTCTAACTGGATTATTTTAGTTGAAGGTAGAGCTGATGTGATTAATCTTTTGAGAGCTGGATATGATAATGTCCTTGCAATTGAAGGTGCAAAAATTGATGAATCAATTAAAGAATTATGCTCAGAAAAAGATACTGTTGTTGCATTTATTGATGGGGATAGAGCCGGTGGTTTTATTCTCAAAGAATTAAAATCTGTTGTAACTCTAGATTATGAATTACAAGCTGACACTGGTGTTGAAGTTGAAGAATTAACCCCTCAAAGATTAGACGAAATTCTACAACCAATTGTTGATGAAATTAAAAATGGTAAACCTGCTCCTGCATTAAAGAGTGAGGATGATAAATCTATTGCAGATGTTGCTTCAAAAATTTTCCCAAATCTTAATGAAACTTTAGAAGCAGTTGCATTAGATGGTGATCAAAATGAAATCTTTAAAGTTCCAATCAGTGAAGTTGTAAGTAAATTATCTTCTCAATCTGGCATCAAATATCTTCTATTGGATGGAATAATCACCAAGAGATTATTAGAAGGCGCTAAAAATGCTGGAATTGAATGTGTTATTGGACATAGAGTTGCAAAATTGACTAACTCTGATGGTATGACACTAAAAACATTTGCTGATTTAGGCGTATCTTAGGATTTTAGATGACTGAACTAAAAATTCAGCACCTTTTAACTCTCTCTTATCTATTATCTAAAGGAGCAAAATACAACTATGTTACAATAACAACTTCTGCATTAGGAAAAAATATCCATAAATCACAACAAGCTGCCTCAAAACATTTGTTAGAATTAGAACAAAACAAATTCATCTCTAGAATAATTAGTGGAAGAAATCTATCTGTAAAAATTACTAATAAGGGGTATTCTGAGATTGTGAAATTATCTTCTATGTTGCAAAAAAGTTTGGATTCTTCTCCTTCCGTTGTTAATCTTCAAGGAACTTTAGTTTCAGGAATGGGTGAAGGAGCTTACTATATGGGATTGAAAGGATATACAAAACAGTTTAAATCAAAAATTGGATATGTTCCATTTCCTGGAACTCTAAATGTTCGTTTAGACAAAAAAATTCATCAAGAAGCAATGAAACAATTTGAAACTCTGGATGGAGTTAAAATTAAAAGTTTTTCTGATGGAAAGCGAACATATGGTTGGGTAAAGTGTTTTTCTGCTAAATTAAATAATTCAATTAAATGTCAATTAATTATTCTTGAACGAACTCATCATGATGAATCCGTAATTGAATTAATTTCCAAAACATGTATTCGTAAAAACACTAAATTGAAAGATGGTTCAAAAATTTCAATAAAAATTGAAATAGATTCTTAGATCCCGTGAATTGATTCCCCGTACTCTTTTTCTATTTTAGAGCTAGAGCTTTCTGGAATAGGTGATTGTAATCTGGCGACTTTTGCATCTAATTTGATTTTTTTACATCCTTCTGTAATGAACTGTTCTTGATGAACTTGATCATATCCTAATGCAATAATTTGTGGTTTAACTAAATTTACTGTTTTAAAAATATCATTTTCTTGTCCAATCAAACATAAATCTACTACAGATAATGAATTAACTAATTCTTGTCTTTGTTCTTGACTGTGAATTGGTCTTCTTTTTTTCATTTTTACAGCTGTATTGTCTGTGGCTACAACCACAACTAAGACATCTCCTAATGCCTTAGCTGCATTCAATGTAGAAATATGACCTGGATGTATGATATCAAATACTCCTCCTGCTAATACTACTCGTAATGACCCCCTACCAATTTCAGTTAATGTCATTTCATCTTGATTAACTAAATTATCTTGGGTTAGTTTTTCCATTTTTTCAGAAATTTGTTTTTCTGAAATCATATTATTTTGTAAAATTTTCTCTATGGGGTTTTCTCCAGTAATCTCACTTAGATATAATGTTGATAAGATCTTGTTTTCAATTTGTTTCAATGTCTTTTTACCTTTTGACCTACTCTTTAATTTATTGATAATATTACATTTTAAATTCAAGGCCTTTTGCTAATCTTAGTGCATCTACTAACCCATCAGCATACCCAATGCTTAAAATCGCATTCTCATCTCGACCTTCACCTAGAAATATCTCTGCATCCTTAATGTATCGTTCAGCATTATCCAAAATTACTTCAAACTCTTTTTGATTTTTATAAAGTGGTTCAATTTCTTCTAGTGCTTCTCTAACCATTGGAACATATTTTTTCATCATTTGATTTGAAATTTTTTCTGTTTTTTCAGAATTATCAAATGGTTCATCAATACATTTTCCAAATAATTTTAATGCATCTGATTCTGTAAAATGTAGTCTGCCTGGAATGATGATTGTATGTGGTGGTTTTCCAAAATCTGTTTCTTTCAAATTAGATATTTTCCCACAAATAATTGCTTGATCCTTAAAACCTATTCTTGATGCAATAATTACATAATTTGATTCTGTAATTACATTTCTTGTTTGACCTTGTTCAGTTTCCAATAAACCTTTTAATGCATCTTTAGGATCCAAGAAAAATTTTTTGTCTTGATTATATTCTAACAAAAGCACTGTGTGATTACCTTCAATCAAATTTTTATAAATTACATAATATGGTGTTGTAAGTGATTTCATTT
Source organism: Nitrosopumilaceae archaeon (assembly GCA_013867245.1). Next base: position 5,865 of record JACENB010000030.1, on the reverse strand, counting down.
CACTCATTATTGTTGCAATTCTCCCAATTTTGTAAAAATGCAACCCACATTCTCCAATCATAGATGTCAATGATGATGAAGCATGGATAGAATGTGTTTTAATTTTATTTTCAATTGCTCTTGCTCTTAATTCGATATGTGTTGTTGCAATGTATGGATCCCCATATGCTAATAAAACTACATTTTTTTCTTTTGACATTTCTAAAATTTCATTTCCATCTTCCACTAACCATCTTTTAGCCAGCTTGAATTCACCTTTGATTGAATCTTGAATTTTTTTTAAATCTGATTCACTAATGGGACTAGTAAATTGTTCTAAATACACAATGTCTGCAGTTGAAATTGTTTCTAATCCTTCAATGGGGATTGATTCAAAACCTGATATTCCTAAACCTACAAACGATAACATTATTGCAATTTTTTATCATGTAGCCTTTTTAAATGCTGTAGAGTAGCTTTGAAAATTTCTATTCCTTTAAGATATTCCTCAATTGAAACTTTTTCATCAATTGTATGTGCTTCGTGAGGATCCCCTGGACCATATGTTACAACTGGAATTTCCCACTGATTCCCTAAAACATTCATGTCTCCAGTACCTGTTTTTCGAATTAATGTTGGTCTTGATTTCTCCACTTGCATAATTCCTAAAGTAAATGCTCTTACTAATGATGAATTATGAGGTGCTTCAAATGGTTCAGTCTCATCTAAAATTGAATAAAATGCATCCACTTCTCTTTCTTGAGAGATTTCTTTAACTAGTGTTGCAATTTTTTGTTCAATACTTTTACAATTCATATCTACCGGAATTCTGATGTCAAAAAGAGTTTCACATTCTTTAGGGGTGATGTTGTGACTTGTTCCTCCTTTAATTTCTGTCATTGTCGCTGTTAACAACATTCCTTTTGTTTTGTCTTCTTGATTTGCTTCTAGTTTTTCTTTTAATTCTTTAACAAATATTATTGATTCTTCAATTGCATTTTTTGAAAGCCATGGAGCACTAGCATGAGAACTATCTGCAGCACTAATTTTTAGTTTGATTGCTAATCTTCCTTTGTAAGCAATTGTCACTTGTTTGATTCCACTTGGTTCTCCAAATACTGCATAATCTATATCCATTTTCTTTTTTACAATATTTTTAATTCCTACTGCATTTCCTTCTTCATCCACAGCTCCTACAAAAGTAACAGTTCCTTGATTTTTTTCAATTGATGCAGCCGCAAAAAGCATTGCCATTAATGGTGCTTTGGCATCAGAAGCACCACGACCATAAAGTGAATCTCCTTCTTTTCTGACTTTGACTTTTCCTGGAACTACATCCATATGTCCACATAACATGATTTTTGGTGAACCTGAACCTTTCTTTGCTATAATGTTCCCAACTTCGTCAATTTGTATGTCTTCAAATCCTAAATCATCGCATTTATCAGCTAAAAATTCTGCCATTGGTCTTTCGCTAAGTGATGGTGTGTATAGTCGAAGTGCTTTTTCCAGCATTTTTGTTGCAAATTTTGGTGTTACAGTGAAATGGGTGTTCAACTTTATCGTTCTACTTTCATTGCGTAATCCAGCATTAGAGAAGGTATGTCTACATCACATACTCTTACAGTGTTTTTGTATTCTGTTGTATTGTTAACTTCATGAACCACTAACCCTTTTTCTTCACTTTCCATTAAATCTACACCTACAATATCTCCTTGTACAGCTTGTTTTGCTTTGATACACATTTCTTCCATTTCTTGTGTAACTTTGCATGGTTCAGCAATTCCACCTAATGCCATGTTTGTTTTCCAATGTTCTGATTTTCTATATATTGCAGCAACTATTTTGTCTCCTACCATAATTGCTCTGATATCTCTTGGAGGTCTTTTTACAAATTCTTCTAAATAATGAATTTGGTAAATTGGATACATAGTTTCTCTGCTTTCAATAATTCCTTCTGCTGAATCTTTGTCATTTAGTTTTGAAATTAACCTGCCCCAACTGCCAACTGTTGGTTTTATGACTTTTGGATATCCATCTGTTTCTAATGCTTGAATAGCTGCATCCTTTGAAAATGCTACTGTTGCATCTGGTGTTGGAACGCCTGATTTTTTTAGTAACATATGTGTGAATAATTTATTTCCTGCAAAAACTCCTGTGTTTAAACAATTGATTACTTTAACTCCCATTCCTTCAAGAGCTGCTGTTGAATGTAAATTTCTGTAGTAACTAACACATCGTTGAATAACTACTCCGTAATCTTCAGGTTTTTTTTCTAAATCTAAAGCAAGTTTTTTACAATCAACCATCTGTATGTTGATGTCTTTTTTTTTACCTGCTTCTAGTAGAGCTTTTTCTTCCCAACGTATGGAATCGTAAAGAATTGTAACATCAGGATTCACTGGCCCCAATCCTCGCCAACTGTTTGAGCAGGCTTTAGATCAAAACCATCTGAACCTTTTGCTAATTCAAAACTTGCGCCACATTCGGGACATGTTACAATTTCTCCTTCAAGTGCATCACTTGGTATTGAGATATCTGCATCACATTCTTCGCATTTTGACATAATTCTTATTCATTTCTCCTCTTTATTTATCTTCAATAATCTTTTTTTCGAGTCTATCTTCAAGTGGGATTTCTATTAGATCTCCCATTCTAAGATTTTTTAGCCCTGATGCAACTGCTTTTGCACCTACGTCGTCTTTTTCTAATCCTAATAATGACATCAAATAAGCTGCACCTGTTTTTCCTGCTAATTCTCCAAATACAATTCGTCTCCTATTTCCTACAGCTCTTGGTGGGATTGGCTCATATGCTGCTGGATTGCGTAGAATTGCTGCAAGGTGTGTGCCTGCTTTGTGTTTGTATGCAGCTGCACCGACAATTGGTTTTGAATCATACGGTTTGATTTCTGTATAATCTTCAATTAGTTTTGATAAATCCAATAGCATATCTAATCTAAAATCATTTGGTGATTTGTACAAGTAAGTCAATGCGACTGCTACTTCTGCAAGTGGTGGAATTCCTGTTCTTTCACCAATTCCATCAATAGTTGTATGAATTTGATCAACCCCCGCATCACAAGCTGAAAATGCATTTGCAACAGCAAATCCTATATCATTATGTACATGTGCATCTAATGGTACATCTACTACTTCTCTAACTTTTTTTACAAAGTTAAACATTCCAACTGGACGTAAAATTCCCACTGTGTCTGGTAGACTGATTCTATCTACTCCTGCTTCTTCAATTGCTTTACAAACTTTAAGTAAAAATTCTGGTTCTGCTCTGCTACCATCTTCTACTGTAAATCTAATTTTTAATCCATGTGATTTTGCATATTCTACAGTCTCTACAGCTCTTTCTAATGCTTCTTCTCTTGATATTCGAAGTTTATCTTTAAGATGTATGTCTGAAATTCCTAAATATGCTGCACACCATTTTGCATCACAATCTAATGAAATATCGATGTCTTGTTTAAGTGCACGACCATGTGAAACTATGTCTGCTGTTAATCCTTGTTTGATAATTGTTTTAGTTGCTTCTTGATGATCTTTAGAGACTACTGGAGAAATTTCAATTTGATCAACTCCAAAATAATCTAACATCCATGCAATCTGAATTCTTTGTTTATTTGTAAATGAAACACCTGGATGTTGTTCACCTTCTCTTAAAGTACTATCTAATACTCTAATTTTTTTTGGATTTTTTTCATATGCATTGTAGATATTTGCATAGTGATTCGGATCTTTCATTACTAAATTCGTTGAACAAAATTGATGATATAAACATATTCGTACTATTTTCGTTGGAAATATTTTTAATTGATCCTAAATCAGTTTTGAATTAAATTTTTGAAACGAAACTCGTTTTACGCAACTTTTCTTAAAATTATTACAGTATTGGTATCTACTACTCCGGAAATTTTTCTTAAAGCATCAATACTGTTATTAATTTCTGCAATACTTGAACCACTCATTATTGTTGTAATATCGTATTGTCCTGTTATTTCATAAACTGTTTTTACTCCTTCTAGTTTAGCAAGTTTTGCTGAAACTTTTGATGTATCTGTAGCAGAATCAACTGACACTAAAACAATTGCACTTGTAACATTATCTTCTCCAATTTCAATTGTAAATTTACTAATTGTTTTACTGTCTACTAAATTTTTAACTCTTCGTCTAACTGCTGATTCTGAAAGTTTGAGTTTTTTTCCAATATCTACAAATGATTCTCTTGAATCTTCTTTAAGATACCCTATTATTTTTTCGTCTATTTTGTCCTTATACATTTCTCTTTTCTTCCTCTTTAGTTAATACAACATCTAAAGCATGTAAAACTTTTGTTACATCCTCTTCTTTAATTACTAAAGGTGGTAATATTCTGAGAATATTTCGTCCTGAATACAACATTAAAACACCTTCTTCAATTAATCCCATCAAAATATCTTTTACTTCGAATTTCATTTCAACTCCAATCATTAGTCCTTTTCCTCTTACTTCTCTAATCATTGTGTGTTTTTCTTTTAATTTTTCTAATCCTTCTCTAAAAATTTCTCCCATTTTTTTGGAATTCTCAATTAATCCATCTTCTGTTAATGATGTTAGTGCTGCAATTCCTGCTGCACAAGATATTGGATTACCTCCAAATGTTGATGAGTGTTCTCCTTTACTTATGGCAGCTAAAATGCCTGGTTTAACTAATGTGGCCCCCATTGGTACTCCTCCTGCAATTCCTTTTGCCAAACATAAGATATCTGGTACTGTATTCCAATGTTCACCCGCCCATAATCGTCCTGTTCTTCCTAATCCTGCTTGAATTTCGTCAAAAACTAATAAGATTCCTTTTTCATCACATAATTTTCTGACTTCTTGTAAAAATCCGTCTGGGGCAACTACAATACCACTTTCACCTTGAATTGGTTCTAAAATAATTAAAGCTGTATCTTCATCAATTGCAGAACGTAGTGAATCCATATCTCCAAATGATGCAAAAGTAACTTTTTCAACTAATGGTGCAAATGCTTTTCTATATTTTGGATTAAATGTTAATGACAATGCTCCAAATGATTTTCCATGATATGATCCTTTCATAGCAACCATTCCTTTCTTTCCAGTAAACTTTCTTGCAAATTTCATTGCAGCTTCAACGGCTTCTGCACCACTGTTGTTTAGATGTACTTGTGTTAATCCTTCAGGAGCTATTTCGATAAGTTTTTTCAAAAATCCTTCCCGTGTTTTATTGTATAATGAACTATGTACTGTAATTATTTTATCAACTTGTTCTTTTATTGCCTTGTTAACTCTTTGATTTTGATGTCCAACTAGTGCAACACCATATCCTCCCATACAATCGATATACTCTTTTCCTTCTGTATCCCATACATGTGCATCCACACCTTTTTCAATTGTAACTGGAAACCTCTGATAGAGATTACCCATATGTTGATCTTCACTCATGTTCAATCACCGTACAATTATCATGTGCAATAGCTGTAGAAATAGGATTCTCTTTTTGACCATTTGCAATAAAAGCTTGTTTTACACCCATATCTAGTGCTTCAGTTGAAGCTAAAATCTTTTTTTCCATACCTGGACCTATTTTAGGTCTAATTTCTTTTGCTTCAGCTAATGTCAATTTTGGAACAACTTTATCTTCCATTAACAGTCCGTCTACGTTTGTTATGAATAATACTTTGTCACTTTTTACACTTCCAGCCACATATGCCGCAGCTCTGTCTCCATCTATGTTCAGAAATTCTGATTCCTCACTAATTGCAATTGGGGAGATAACGGGTGTTAATCCTTTTTCTAATAATGATTTAATAAATTCTGAATTTACATTCTTAATTTTTCCTGTATATCCTCCATCAATTGCTTGTTTTCT
>JACENB010000089.1 GCA_013867245.1 Nitrosopumilaceae archaeon | reverse complement strand
ACTACCTATTGTACCGAAACCGGATGCTGGAATAGCAACACCTTCAGTATCAGACAATGCTTGGGTATTTCCTAGGATTAACTGACCTGCAGTTGTGGCACTACAAAAGTTACCAAAGTCAATACCAGTTCCGTTACCAGCTACACTGACAACGGAGTCTGCTATTTGTGCTTGGTCTCTATCTGCAAAGTAACCATACCAGTTACCATCGACGGCTTGAACCATTCTCAGGATCTTACCGTTTATTGTAACGTCTGGTTCACCTTTTGCCTCATCTGTGTCATTGATATCACTATCAATGATGACTACCTCAATTACTTGAGGACCTGACATGTAGTTATCAAACTGTGAGTTTTCTGCGGAAACAAATAGGTTGGCGTTGGCGGCCATTGCTTCAGGCATTACACCTGGAATTGCAAAGGTCAGTCCACCGGCAACCATAATTGTCATTAATGTAAGACTAGTTATTTTACGTCCTATTTCGTTATTCATGTTATTGTAATTTTTTCTTCAAAGTTAGTATTTAACCGTAATGGACGAATTGTCCACAATTTATCAAATTTTTGAAATTATTTTATTGATTTTTGATAATTGATATAATTTCTATAATATGGACACATAAAAATCATATTTTATTCCTGAAATATAACTTTGATCGTTATATTTTTCAATAATTTTGCGTTATTTATGAATTTTTTATAGCATATTTTATGCCTTTATCTCTTTACTCAAGAGACTCTTGTATAATGAAATTGCATCAGCCTCATCTTTTGGTCCGACTACAACTGCAGAGCCTTTTTTCATGAAACTAACAGACAAATCATTTGTTCTCATTGATAGTCCCAAGTCACCTTGATTATCAACTAGGAATCCTTTTTCTTTTGCAATGTTAGTTACAGCATTAACATCTAAATCAAAAGTTTCAGTGGGAGTAATGGAATAAGTTCTCTTACCTCTGTTTCTTCCACACAACTCTTCTAAAATTAATTCTTCTTTTTGTGTGACTTCAAGTTTTCCTGTTCCACAAATTGGACATTCTTCAGCTCTAAATGTTCTAGTACTATTGAAATCAAGATTTTCTAAATCAACATGTAAAATTCTTTCAGAGAGATTTGGTTTTTTCCCAAGAATAATTTTTACAGCTTCTGCAACTTCAATTGCGCCAACAATAGAAAGTATAGGAGGATGAACACCTTCAATACTACATGTTGGCATTGTATCTTCATTTAATTCAGGAAACATGCAGAAATAACATGCAGATTTTTTTGGTAAAACAGTAAAAGCTTGTCCAGATGTTCCAACTGCTGCACCTGTAACAAATGGAATATTATATTTCACACATGCTTTGTTTAATGCATATCTAGCATTAACACTATCAAGTGCATCAATTACAACATCACATCCTTCAACAACTTCTAATGCAGTATAATCATTTATCGAAACCGCCAGAGCTTCAATTTTACATTCAGGATTTAATTTTTGTAGTTTTTTTGCAGCAACTTCTACTTTTACTTGACCAACATCATCTTCATCAAACATTATTTGTCTATGCAAGTTTGATAATTCGATTACATCTCTATCAATAATTCTTAAATTTCCAACTCCCATTGTCGCTAATCTGGAAATTATTGGATGTCCCAAACCTCCAGTACCAACAACACATACTTTGGCATTCTTTAATTTTAGTTGTCCACCATATCCAATTTCTTCAAGCATAACTTGTCTGGAGAATTTGTCTAGTTCCTTTGGAGAAAGTTCTTCAGAGCCTCCAGCAACTGCAGGCAAAATATAGATTTCATCTCCATCTTTTAGAGGAGTTTCCATCCCTGAAGAAAATTTAGCATTTTTGCCATTAATGTAGATGTTAATTAGAGAACGAGGTGTACCATCACCTTCTAACACTCTTCTCTTAAAATCATCACCCATTTGTTCTGATATTTTTGTAAATGCATCTTGTAACGAATCAGCTGAAAGATCTGTCTTTTTTTCGCCCCCACCATGATTTAGAACGGATGGAATTGTAAATGTGATATTTGCCATTAGTTCACTACCGCCGATACTTCTGAAATGTCTGCTTTTAGTACATTTGGTTTTTCTAATACTTCCATGATCGATTCAGTTGCTTTAAGACCATTTCCTGTAACATAACATACAACTTTATCATTTTTGTCAATCTTTCCTTGTTCAACCATTTTTTGTAATACAGAAACTGAAACTCCACCTGCAGGTTCTGTAAAGATCCCTTCTGTTTTTGCCAAAAGAATTATTGCATCCAAAATTTCTTGATTGTTGCATTCTTCTGCAAATCCATTATACTGTTCTAATCTTTTTAGAACATATCTTCCATCTCCAGGATCACCTATTGCAAGACTTTTTGCAACAGTATCAGGATTTTCAACCGGGATTACATCTTTGGAATTTTTCTTAAATGCATCAACAATAGGTGCACAGCCATGTGGTTGTGCTGCAATCATATGCATATTTGATACATCGCCAAGCAATGAAACATTTTGTAGTTCTTCAAATCCTTTACAAATTGCATTAAGCATTGCGCCACTTCCAACTGGAACTATTAATTGATCAGGAACGCTCCAATCAAGTTGCTCTGCAACTTCATATGCTAATGTTTTAGATCCTTCTACATAATGTGAACGCATATTGATATTTACAATTCCAATTCCTTTGGAATCTCCAATTTGAGCTGCAATTCTATTTGCATCATCATATGTTCCATCAACTGCAACATAATTTGCTCCATAAGATAATGCTTGAGCAATCTTTGCCATCTCAATATCACTTGGAGCAAACACGTGACATGGAAATCCACCTTTAGCAGCATGAGCTGCAGTTGCAGATGCTAAGTTGCCCGTTGATGCACAACCAACTGCAGATAAACCAAACTCTTTTGCTTTAGATATTGCAACGCCAGCAGGTCTATCTTTAAATGAAAATGTTGGATTTACGGAATCATTTTTGATATAGAGATTATTAAGACCAAGTACTTTACCAAGATTTTCTGCTTTTATAAGAGGGGTCATTCCAGCATCAATACTTATGATATTGGATTTGTCTTCTATTGGAAGTAACTCAAAATATCTCCAATAGGTTTGTTCACGGTTAGAAAATGTATCTTTTGTGACTGTTGGAAAATTATATTTTACATCCAGTGGTCCAAAACAATCGTCACAGATGTACTTGAAAGCAGTTTCGTACTCTTTTTTACATTCCCTACATTGCAGTGAAGTTCTTGTCAAGATCAATTTTTCATCATAAACGATACATAAAAAATCCTAATATCAAATTAAGTGACACTTAACTTGTTACAACAAAAAATATACTGAAATGTAGTAAAACATCATAAAACTTTGATAAAATAAAGATAAATGCAAAAATTAATCGTAAATTTGATTTTTTTCTTTTTTAAGATAAGGAAGGTTTTTAGTAGTTTTTTTCAGAAAAAATTCATGAAAGCTGTAATGATCGTAATTCCAATTATCATTGCACTTATAGCAATCACAGTAGCAACCATGAT
>JACENB010000160.1 GCA_013867245.1 Nitrosopumilaceae archaeon | reverse complement strand
TTGATGCCTTGATCATTTCTTTTTTCTAATTTGTTGTGCAACCATTGGCAAGAATGCACCTACATCTGAAACAATTCCTAGTGCTTGCCATGTTCCTCTATCCATGAGTTTTGTTACTGTTGGCTGATTAATATCGACGACAATTACTTTGACATTTGCAGGCAACATGTTACCTGTTGCAATGGAATGAAGCATAGTTGAAATCATTATGACCATCTTTGCATCTTTGAGAACTTTTTTGTACTCTCTTTGAGCTTGTGCAACATCAGTGATTACATCAGGTAGTGGACCATCGTCTCTAATGGAGCCTGCCAACACAAATGGAACCTTGTTCTTTACACACTCATACATGATTCCTTTTTTGAGTTTCTTTGTTTTTACCATATTTGCAATAGAGCCTGCTTTGAAGACAGAATTGATTGCATCCATGTGGTTTCTATGGCCATGATATGCCAAAGTTGCGTCCTTGACATTCATTCCTAGAGATGTTCCAATGGTGGCGTACTCTATATCATGAACTGCTAATGCATTTCCAGCTAAAACCCCATCAATGTATCCTGATCTGATAAGTTCTGAGACTGCATCTGATGCACCAGTATGAACAATTGCAGGTCCGCCCACAATCACAATCTTTCCACCGTTCTTTTTGGTGCGATAAATATCATCAGCTACTTTTTTTGCAATATGTTGAGTTGGTCTTTCACTAGAACTTGAACTTCCCATAAATTCAAAGACATTGGAGCCTTCTCGTGGTCTTTCTGGAGGATTAATCTTTACTCCTCCTTCTCCCACAATGATTTGATCACCTTTCTTTACATCTCTTACTGGAACACAGAAAGCTCTATTCCCCTTTACGACAATACATTTGTCCATCATCATGTTTTCTACCTGAATCCATTTTCCTTTGTAGAAAACTTGAGTGTGATTATTTGTTGTACTGTAAAAGTTGTCAGGCATTACATAATTTTTTGGTGATTTTTTTAGTGAAATCTCTTTTTGAACTTTGGATACTGCACCCTCTCTGTAAATTGTTTGTAAAATTTCATCAAGATGTTTTTGGTTTTTTCCTTTAACTAATAGTCGAGCATAGGATTGATCTTTTTTCCTTTTACCGATATTGATTTCTTGTACTTGAAACTCTCCTTGCAAATCCATGATTTTATCAAAGATTTTGGTAAGGATCAAAGAATCAATTAGGTGTCCACTAACTTCGATCTCTTGAGAAAATTTACTCATTTTACTACTCTCCACACAATCATAACTAAAGCTTTACGTTTTTTTGAGGCTAGATTAAACTGGGAGAATTACCTTGCCTTCAAACTTTGGTATGTTATCTGATTCAAATGCTTTTTCTAATTTCTCCTTTTGTTCTTTAGTTACTCCTTGAACAATTGTTTTAGATGCTCCACTGTTATCCACCAGAGCAAGAATGTATCCGCTATTGTCCGTCAAAACAAAACCTGCGGACTCGTCAACAAACGCATAAAGATTCTCTTCTCCTACTGGTTTCCATACATTTGATTTAGTATCAGTTAATGCTAATGCAGGCATTGCCTTGCCGTCTGTTAATTTATTGAGATATTCCCTAGCATCTGCTACCCTTTTTTGACCTAGTTTTAGTGCTTGAAAATATTGCATGTCTTTCAAAATATCTGATTGTTATAAAAACAATATTGCCTCAAAAGATTGTTATAGAATGTTTAGAGTAAAAATCTCATGCCTCTTACAAATAATGTCATAATCAAATTAAATGAAATTACTACCATGGTTGAAGACAAATCAAAACTATCTGAATCAGATGTAGATGAAATAAAATTAATTTTCAAAGAACTAGTAAAAAGCGGCGAAAGGTATGATGTCGATGAAATCGAGTTTTGGTTTGAAAATGAAGGCAGTTGGAAAACTAGAGAGCCAATTATTAGAATTGCAAACCTTTCAAATTATGTTCAAGACAAACATCAACAGACAGCCCATCTAAGAATAATGTCTGATGATGATTGCAGTTGCGGTCACTAGACTTCTAATTGCTCTAATAATCTGCCCACAATTTTTGCATTCTCTTGTCTTTCACTAAGAATCTCATTTAATCGAGTTTCATTGCTTTCTTTTTTTGTAACAATTTCAAAATATTCTTCATCTAAATCACTATTAGCTTGCAGTCTTTTGATTACCTCAAACAAAATACCAATAACTTGCTTTTGTGCATCAATTAATTCATCTTTTTCAGATTCAGACATTACTCATCACCTACTATCTTTGTAAATAATTCTTTTAATTTTGGATGAGTTATGCTTGATTTTGCAGATTCAATAAAGGGTTCAAGTTTTTCTTTTGAATGTCCTTGAGATTGGTAAATCTTTGCTTGTAGTGCCATCTCTAATTTGTCAATTTGATGAACAATCTGACTTTCAGTAGAATTGTTTTCCTGATACTCTTTCCAAATTTCTACATATGTCGGGATAATTGATTCAGGTAATGCTTTGATTATTTCATCAAATGCAGAGTTTTCTAATTTCTGTTTTTCTTCAAAGGACATTTTATCTGGAACAATATCTCCAACTTTTGATTCTGCTATATCATGAAGTAAAATCATCTTGAGAACTTTTTCAGAGTTTAAATCATCCAAATCAGAAATTATCATCCCGATTACTGCCATTGAAAACGTATGATCTGCTACAGATTCGGGATTCTCTAGGGATAGTTTGTCTATCCATCCTTGTCGAGAAATGTTTTTTAGATTTGCAGTGTTTTTCAGAAAATCTTCAATCATTGTTAGTGAGAACATCTGGTCACCTAAAGAGTTTTGAGATTTTAGAATCACATAATAGTTGAATCATGTCCTGTAATTTCATGAAGATATACACCAAAACAGGCGATGATGGTAATACTGAACTTCAAGGACAGTTGCGTATTTCAAAATCTCATCCAAGAATATTTGCATATGGTGCCGTAGATGAGGCAAATGCAGCTTTGGGTATGGTTTTGGCAAATTCTTTAGATGAAGATGTTATTAATGTACTTCAAAAAATTCAAAATGATTTGTTTGTTGTAGGTTCTGATTTGTCAAACCCCAATCTGAATTATCTAAAAAATAGAGTATCTTTAGAGATGATTGAAGAGTTAGAACAAAATATTGACAAATTTGAATCTGAACTTCCTTTATTGACTAATTTCATATTGCCAGGGGGCTCTGTTGCAGCATCTCAATTGCATTTTGCAAGAACTGTTGTACGTAGAGCTGAGACATTGACTGTACAACTAGCAGAAAAAGATGAAATTAATTCAAATTGTATAATTTACCTAAACAGATTGTCTGATCTATTTTTTGTCATGGGTCGCTTAATCAACAAAAGAAATGGCAAAGAAGACATTCTTTGGAAGACGTAAAAAGACACACTTTAATTCCTCAACTAGTGACATTTTTTGAGTGCCGGGGTAGCTCAGCCTGGGAGAGCACTCGGCTGAAGACCGGGCTGTCGCGCGTTCAAATCCCGCCCCCGGCACCTGAAAAAATTTTTTAAAAAAATAATAGGTTTTTTT
>JACENB010000015.1 GCA_013867245.1 Nitrosopumilaceae archaeon | reverse complement strand
TTAGCTATTTTTTCCATTGATTCTAAACAATTGCTATTATTTGCAATTACGAAATTATCAATTTTTGATTCTTTAGGTGTTTCTGGTTTTTGATCATGCAAGCCATTTCCCAATACTTGTAGTACTTCAATTGGAATTTTTCTTTTTAATCTGTATTTTTCTATAATGTCCATTGCATCTTGATAAGTTGTATTATCCATGTATGTTGTTCCTGAAGCAATTGAAGATAGATCATCATCTTCGACATCTGACATGATCAAACTTATTCCATCACATTTCATATTTTGAACTAATTTTCCACCTTTGATTTTTGATAGATGTTTTCTAATACAATTGAATTCTTGAATTGTTGAACCTGATTTTAATAACAAATCTGTAACGTGAACTTTATCGCTTAATGTAATTTCATCTGGCATTGCTAGCAATGATGAGCCTCCTCCTGAGACAAGAAAAATAATTAATTCTTTATTTTTTTTATTCTCTACAAACTTCATAACTTCTTTTGCTGCTTTGACACTTGTTTTGTCAGGTTTAGGGTGATTTGAATTAAAAATTTGAAATTTTTTACCTTTGATTTTTGCTTTTGAGCCTTTTGGTATTACTATGATGCCACTTTTTATGGAAATTATTGAATTTATTGCTCTGGTCATTGAATCTCCTGCTTTTCCAAAAGCTACTGTGTAAATGTTGGAATATTTTGATATATCGATAATTTTTCCATTAATTTTAATTTCATTAGGTGTAATGTAATGTGGTAATATGTTCTGAGGATTTGCTGCTTGAAGACCTGCTTCTAAAATTTCCAAACAATCTTTTTTCTTATCAGTTACTGCTAATTCTTCAAAGTTCTGAATTATCATATGATCTACATCACTGTAAGATATAATAAACAAACCAATGGTGTTTTTTTATGCATACAGTACGCATTCCAAAAGTTATTAATTTTGGAGAAAATGCACTTGGTGAAACAGAATATCCAAAAAATGCCCTAGTTGTAACAACCGTTCCTCCAGCATTGTCTGACAAATGGTTAGCAAAAATGGGAATTCAGGATTATATGTTGTATGACCAAGTAAAACCTGAACCATCAATTGATGATGTCAATACTGTCATTTCTCAATTCAAAGACAAAAACCCTTCAGTTCTAATCGGATTGGGTGGTGGAAGTTCTATGGATGTAGTAAAATACGCTGCACCTGAAATGAATAAAGAAAAAATTCTAATTCCAACAACATTTGGAACTGGAGCTGAAATGACAACTTATTGTGTTCTAAAATTTGATGGAAAAAAGAAATTGTTACGTGAAGACAGATTCTTAGCTGACATGGCTGTAGTTGATTCCTACTTTATGGATGGAACTCCAGAACAAGTCATCAAAAATTCTGTCTGTGATGCATGTGCTCAAGCTACTGAAGGTTACGATAGTAAACTTGGTAATGACTTGACTAGAACTCTTTGTAAACAAGCATTTGAGATTCTTTATGATGCAATCATGAATGACAAACCAGAAAATTATCCATATGGATCAATGTTATCTGGAATGGGATTCGGAAATTGTTCAACAACATTGGGACATGCTTTGTCTTATGTTTTCTCAAATGAAGGAGTACCTCATGGTTATTCCTTGTCTTCTTGTACTACAGTTGCACACAAACATAACAAATCAATCTTCTATGATAGATTCAAAGAAGCAATGGATAAACTTGGTTTTGATAAATTAGAACTCAAAACTGATGTTTCTGAAGCTGCTGATACGGTCATGACTGATAAAGGACATTTGGATCCAAATCCAATTCCAATATCAAAAGATGATGTCGTAAAATGTCTGGAAGATATCAAGGCAGGTAATCTCTAAAAATTTCTTTTTTACTTCTTTTTCTTTTATTTACAAACTGCGAAATTGGCAGCTTTCTCAAACTTTTTATTATAATGATTTGAAATCATATCAATTGGCACATAAAAATCTCAAGTTTGGTATTCAAAATGGACTAAATGTTGCTAGAGCTGGATATACTGAAGATCAAATTCTCACAGCATGTATGCTTGCTGATAAAACTGGATATGATTCAATTTTCTATATGGACCATACAAACGTCCCACAATGGAAAAATGCAACCGTTTTAGATCCTTGGGTTATGTTATCTGCAATTGCTGCAGTTACAAATAATGTTGAATTAGGAACATGTGTTACCGACGCAATTAGAAGACACCCATCAAATATTGCCTTGGCTGCAATTACTTTGGATAGAGTATCTAAAGGAAGAGCCATTCTTGGTATTGGTGCAGGTGAAGCACAAAATCTAAAAGAATTTTGTATTCCATTTGAAAAACCAGTTTCAAAATGGGCTGAACAAATTGAAGTAATTAAAACACTTTATCATTCTGATCCTGATAACACTGTAGATTATGAGGGAAAATACTATAGATTAGAAAAAGCATGTTTACAAGCACCTCCAATTAGAAAACCACATCCACCTACTTACATGGCATCTGGTGGAAAACGAACATTAGATTTAACTGGAAAACTTGGTGAAGGTTGGTTACCTATTGGTTATACTCCAGAATTATTTGAAGATCATCGAATACAAATTGAAACTGCTATGGACAAATATGGCAGAAGTCAAGAAGATAAAGATAATTTTGAGATGGCATTGGACATTGATGTTTACTTTTCAGAAGATGCAGAAGCTTCATGGGCAAAAATGAAAGAAGCCGTCAAAGTTAGTTTGTTTAAACCAGAAATTTTGAGAGTTCATGGATTAAAAGAAATTGAAGGATTTGATTTCGTCAAATACTTTACAGAATATTCTATGTCTGACCAAAGTTGGATTGTCAAAATGCGAGAGGCTGCAACTAAAATTCCAGATCCTATTGCCCGTTCATCAACTGCAGTCGGAACTCCTGAAGATATCATTCCTGTATTTGAGAGATTCATGGAGGCTGGTGTTAACCACTTTGTTATTAGATTCTGGGGTAAGAATTACTTTGGTTCAATTGATAAATTTGCAAGTCATGTTATGCCTGCACTACGTCAGAAAAACAAAGAAAAATTCGGTTAATCCTAAACTGTTATAACACAATTTATTGTGAAAATTTTACGTATTATTATGAATGATGATTTACCAGATACTGTAAAAAAATGTCTTGATATTTTAGATGAAAATTTAGAAATTCTGTCTAATATTGAAATAGATTTGAATGATGAAAAAAATGATGAATTAGTTCCTGAAATGAAATTACATCATCTATATGATATGAGTGAAGATGTTGCAGAATCAGAAAAAATTAAGCGTGCTGAATCAAAATTCATGAGACGACAATCTGAAGATTTTTAGCGATTTCGTGAATTGTGCTGATTTTTATTTTTTGCAGATTGTTTTAATTTTCTTTTAGTAGCCTGTTTTAGTAATCTTTTTCTTGTTCGTTCTGTGGAATTTGTTGAACCCTGAATTATCTTTGTTTTACTTCCATCTCTTAACATGATCTCCTTTCCTTTGAATCTAAATTCAACATCTCGACATTTTATGTAATATCTTCTAAGACAAAAAAATATTCTATTATTGGTCCCATGCATTTCTTTGATTTCTCTAGATTTTTTTAATTCATTGATTATATTACGAAGTAATCCTTTATCGATATCCGTAATTCTATGTAATTCTCTAAACCAGATAAATTTTGATTGTGAGCCCCATTCTTCTAAAATGTTGATTACTTGATTTGTTGCTTCTTCCCTTTCTTCATCAAAATCCATCAGTTTTAATCAAATTAGTCTTAAATTTAGCAATTTACATTAATGAAAAGTTTGAATCAATAAAGTCAATTTTTAGAATGTTCTGTATTTTTGATTATTTTTGTAATTAGTTAGTATGACTAAAGAAATAAAGATTGAATGTAATGAATTTGGATGCAAAATATTACAAATTAAAGAATTATCCAAAGATTTAGATTCTGAATAATTCTATCTTTTTGATTTTTTCTTTCTTTCTTTTAATCTTGATTTTGTTACTTTCACTGACTGTTTTTGATTATTTTCCATTTTTTTTGCAGTTGAATCAATTTGTTTGATAATTTTTTCCTGTTCTTCTACTGAACTTGTTTTGAGAAGTTTCTTTTTTAATTTTTTTAATTGGTTTGAATAACTGTTGAATTCTCCTCTTAAATCATTCAAATATGGATCATCCATGTGAACTCTGAATCTTTCTTGTATTTTAGGTATTTTTTACAGGGATTTGATCTTCATTTATAAAATAATTTTAAACAATTAATTCATGCAACTTGTTGGTATTCTAGAAATAAAATCTTATGAAAAAATTAAAGAATTTCTTAATGATGAACATGTTGGTAGAATTTCTAGTATTGATGTAAACGGATTTCCTCAAATAATTCCTATGAATTTTGTTTTTCTAAATGATGCCATTTACATGCATTCACATGTAAAAGGTGAAAAATTAGATAATATTTCTAATAATGATAAAGTTGGATTTGAATCTGACCGTGAATTAGAATTTTTACCTTCATATTTTGAAGATCCTCATAATGCTTCTTTAGCTGATACATTGTACATTAGTGTTGTAATCAAAGGAATTGCATCTTTTGTATCTGACAGGTCTGAAAAAACTTTAGCTCTTAATGGATTGATGAAAAAATATCAGCCTGAGGGAAATTATGATCCTTTGGAATCCAAAATGCGTGTTTTGGATGCTGTATCTGTCATAAAAGTAACTCCGAAATCATTACATGGAAAATACAAGATTGGACAGCATATGAGTTCTAATGATAGAATGGTTTTAGCTAAAAAGATACTTGAAAGAAATTCTCCAACTGCACAAACTACTCTGAAGATAATGGGATTTGAAGTGATTGATGGTGGTTTACGAATGGTTGATGAGCCCAAGTGGTAATTATCCCGATATCACCATTGCTTTAAATTCAGTTTTTAGTGATTGTGAATGTTGAAACAAATTTCTAAATTTGACTTAGTATCTGAATATGCTCCTACTGGTGATCAACCTGAAGCCATTGATGCTTTAGTTGATGGTGTAGAAAAAAAATCTGTTCAAACTTTACTTGGTGTTACAGGAAGTGGCAAGACTTTTTCAGTTGCGAATGTCATTGCTAGAACTGGTAAAAATACACTTGTAATTTCTCATAACAAAACACTTGCTGCTCAATTATATGCTGAATTGAAACAATTCTTTCCCAAAAATAATGTTGGTTATTTTGTTTCATACTATGATTACTACCAACCTGAAAGCTATTTGCCCCAAACTGATACTTACATTGAAAAGGATACCCAAATTAATGAAAAAATTGAAAAATTACGATTAGAAGCAACTGCAATGTTGCTATCTGGAGAGCCTACAATCATTGTCTCTACTGTTTCTTGCATCTACTCTTTAGGTAATCCTCAAGAATGGAAAGATTCTTCAATTTTAGTTGGCACTGGAGATGAAATCAAAAGAACTGATTTAATTCGAAAATTAGTTGATGCTCGATATGAGAGAAATGATCTTGAAGTATCTCCTGGAAACTTTAGAGTAAAGGGGGATACTATTGATATTACTCCCGCATATTCTGAAGATATAATTAGAATTTCCATGTTTGGCGATGAAATTGAAAAGATTACTCTGCTTGATCATGTCTCTCTAAAAGAAAAAAAGAAAATAAATCAAATGACTATTTTTCCTGCAAAACATTATTTGATTGCTAAGGATGTTACAAAAAGAGCTGTAAAATCTATCAGGGCTGAACTAAAACAACATTTACCAAAATTGAACGAACTTGAAAAGCAGCGACTTGAAATGAGAACAAATTATGATTTAGAAATGATTGAAGAATTAGGTTATTGTTCTGGTATTGAAAATTATTCAAGACATTTTGACGGACGTAATGAAGGAGATAAAGCATATTGTCTAATGGATTTTTTTGGAGATGATTATCTTTTGGTAATTGATGAATCCCATGTAACTTTACCGCAACTACATGGAATGTACAAAGGTGATTATTCTAGAAAAGACAAGCTTGTCACATATGGTTTTAGATTGCCTAGTGCATATGATAATCGACCATTAAAATTTGAAGAATTTGAAGAATATATTCAAAATACTATTTTTGTTTCTGCTACTCCGTCTGAATATGAAAAAAAAATATCTGCAAAAATTGTTGAACAATTAGTTAGACCTACAGGATTGCTTGACCCACAAATTGAGATTAGGCCAACTAAAGACCAAATGGATAATTTGATTTCTGAAATTAATGAAAGAACTAAAAATTCTGAACGAGTTTTAGTTACTACCTTAACTAAAAGAATGGCTGAGGATTTAGCTGAATATCTATCAAAAAAAGATGTTAAAGTTCGATATATGCATTCAGAAATTGATGGATTACAAAGAACTGAAATTATTCGTCAATTGCGTTTAGGAGAATTTGACGTTTTAGTGGGAATTAATCTTCTACGTGAGGGCTTGGATATTCCTGAAGTTTCACTTGTTGCAATTCTTGATGCTGATAAAGAAGGCTTTTTACGGAATTTTACTAGTTTGATACAAACTTGTGGTAGAGCTGCAAGAAATGCAACTGGTACTGTGATAATGTATGCTGACACAAATACTAAATCCATGAAAAATACAATTGATGAAACTTCTCGTCGTAGGCAAAAACAAATTTTATACAATGAAGAACATGGAATAGTCCCAAAAACAATTATGAAATCTGTTCCTGAACAAGAAATTGTGTTAGATGAATCAAAACTAAAATCCATACATGATCTTAGAAATGATGTAATTGACTTAGATGCTCAAATGAAAAAATATTCTGAAGAGTTAGACTTTGAACAAGCAATTTCTTGTCGTGATAGAATTAAAAGATTAGAAAAGGAGATTGAATACAGAAATGATAGATAATAAATTAAAAATTAGAGGAGCTCGCCATCATAATTTAAAAAATATTGATGTAGATATTCCTAAAAATCAATTGGTAGTAATTAGTGGTTTATCTGGATCAGGAAAATCCACTTTGGCATTTGATACCATTTATGCTGAAGGACAACGAAGATATGTTGAATCACTTTCCTCTTATGCTCGTCAATTTTTGGAAATGATGGATAAACCTGATGTTGATTCAATTGAAGGATTGTCTCCTGCAATTGCAATTCAACAAAAAACTACTAGTAAAAATCCACGTTCAACTGTTGGCACTACTACTGAAATTTATGATTATATGCGTCTACTTTTTGCTAGAATTGGAATCCCTCATTGTACAAATTGTAATAGAAAAATTTCTACACAATCTGTTGAACGAATTTGTGATTCTGTACTCAAAGATTTTTTGGGACAAAAAATATTGATTTTATCTCCTCTTATCCAAAGAAAAAAAGGTACCTATGAGAAACTCTTTGAACAAATCAAAAAAGATGGATATTCTAGAATACGACTAAACGGCGAAATTTTGAGCCTAGATGATGGTATACCTCCATTAGATCGCCAAAAATGGCATAATATTGAAATTGTTGTAGATAGAATTTCAACAAGTAAATCTGAAAGATCTAGAATTTTTGAGGCTATTCAAACTGCAATCAAAGCTTCAAAAGGTGATGTAATGATTTCATCAGATAAATCTGAAAAAATCTTTTCTCAAAATAATGCTTGTCCGCATTGTGGATTAACAATTGGTGATCTTGAACCTAGAAATTTTTCATTTAACTCTCCATTTGGATTATGTAAAACATGCAATGGTTTGGGAGTTAAAATGGAATTTGATGCTGATTTAGTGATTCCTGATAAATCTAAATCCATTTTAGATGGTGCAATTGTTCCTTGGAGTGGAAGATTTTCTGCATTCCGGAGACAAGCATTAAGAACAGTTGGTCAAAAATTTGGATTTGATCTTATGACTCCAATTGAAAAAATAAAACCAAAACATCTACAAATTATTTTAAATGGAACATCTGATTTAATTGATTTTCAATATAATTCAAAATCTGGAGATTCTTCATGGAAGTACACTAATGCATTTGAAGGTGTACTGGTAAATCTTCAACGAGTTTTTCTAGAAACTGATTCTGAATCAAAACGTGAATGGCTTAAGCAGTTTATGCGTGATACTCATTGTACTGCATGTAATGGTAAAAAACTAAAACCAGAATCTCTTGCAGTTACAATAAATGATTTAGGAATAATGGATGTGTGTGATTTATCTATCACTAATTGTTTTGATTTCTTTTCTAATCTGAAATTGACTGATACAGAACAGCATATTGGAAGAGATATTCTTAAAGAAATTAAAGAACGCTTAGAATTTTTAATTAATGTTGGATTAAATTATCTCACTTTAAATCGTCTTAGTTCCACATTGTCTGGTGGAGAATCTCAGAGAATTAGATTGGCTACTCAAATCGGTTCTAATCTCACGGGTGTTTTGTATGTGCTTGATGAACCTACAATTGGATTGCATCAACGTGATAATGCTAGACTAATTAAAACGCTAAATAAGCTACGAAATCTTGGTAATACAATCATTGTTGTAGAGCATGACGAAGAAGTAATACGAAATTCAGATTGGATTATTGATTTAGGTCCTGGTGCCGGGGTACATGGTGGTAATATTGTTTTTGAAGGGACAATTAAAAAGATCTTACAGTCAAGCACATCTGTAACTGGAACTTATCTTAAAGATGATTCTTTAATTCTTTTAGAAAATAAAATTCGTAAACCTGAGGGTTCCTTAATTATTAAAAATGCATCTGAAAATAATTTGAAGAATCTTGATGTTGAAATTCCTTTGGGACTCTTTGTATCTGTAACTGGGGTTTCTGGATCTGGAAAATCTACGCTGATAAATGATATTTTGCTTAAAAGTTTAGAAAATCATTTTTCTAAAACACATATCAGTTCTGGTGCTCATAAAGAAATTTCTGGTATAGATAATATTGATAAAGTAATTGCTATTGATCAATCCCCCATAGGTAGAACCCCTCGTTCAAATCCTGCAACATACATTGGTGCTTTTACTCCTATCCGAGAATTGTACTCTAATACTGCATTATCAAAAGAACGTGGATATGCTCCAGGACAATTTTCTTTTAATGTTGCTGACGGAAGATGTTTTGCATGTGAGGGAGATGGTGTTAAGCAAATTGAAATGCAGTTCCTATCTGATGTCTATGTAAAATGTGATGAATGTAAAGGAAAACGATATAATTCTGAAACATTATCCGTATTGTATAAAGGAAAGAATATTTCTGACGTTCTAGAAATGACCGTTTATGAGGCATTAAATTTCTTTGAAAATGTTCCATCTATTCAAAGAAAATTACAAACTGTTAATGATGTTGGTTTAGGATATATCAAACTTGGACAATCTTCTACCACTTTATCTGGTGGTGAGGCTCAAAGAGTTAAACTAGCTTCAGAATTATCAAAACGTGGTACTGGCAAAACTCTTTACATTTTAGATGAGCCTACAACTGGTTTACATTTTGCAGACGTTCAAAAATTACTAGATGTTTTAAACAGATTAGTTAATTTGGGAAATACTGTAGTGGTAATTGAACATAATATGGACATCATTAAAAATTCAGATTGGTTGATTGATCTAGGTCCTGAAGGTGGAGATGAAGGCGGTAGAATTGTAACTTCTGGTACTCCTCTTGATGTTTCTAAATCTCCTGGTAGTTACACTGGAAAATATTTGAAAAAATTAATGAAAAAATGACTTTTGATATTTCTAAAATTACAATTCCAACTAATCCTGGTATTTATTTGATGAAAGATTCTGATGAAAAAATCATTTACATTGGAAAGGCAAAAAATCTCAAAAATCGTGTACGTTCTTATTTTAATAAAAATCAAAATTATAAAACTCAAAAACTAGTTGAAAATATTTCTGATATTGAATTTGTTTTAACTGATAATGAAAGTGAGGCTTTTCTTTTAGAATCAAATATGATTAAAAAATATCGCCCACGATTTAATATTGAATTAAAGGATCAGCAACGCTATACATACTTGAGAGTTTCTGATGAAAAATATCCTAGATTATTAGTTGCTAGAAGAACTAGGGATGGTAAATTTTTAGGCAAGGGAAAATTTTATGGTCCTTTTACTCAAGGTAGCTCTAAGTTACTTACCATTGGTACTTTGAGAAAAGCATTTCAAATTCGAATTTGCAAAACTTTACCAAAAAAAGTTTGTTTGGAATATCATTTAGGTAATTGTGAAGGCCCATGTGAATTTAAAGATGCTCAAGAAAAATATCCTGATCATGTTAAAAAATTAGAGGATGTGTTGAAAGGTAAAAACGATACAAAAATTTTTACAAAAAAATTAGAAGATGAAATGCATCAAGCTGCAGAATCCCAACAATTTGAGCGTGCAAAGGATATTCGTGATACTTTGATCAGGCTTGGAAGTCTTCAAACAAAACAAAAAATGGAATATGTTGAAAATTCTGATGAAGAGTATTTTGGAATTGGAATTCAAGAGCAAACTGCCACAATAATGAATTTTAGAATGATCAATGGGGTGATTCGAGATAGTGACAAGTTCTTTTTTGATTTGGTTGGTGATAATTCCTTTTCAAATTTTCTTTATCAGTATTATTCAACGCATAAAATTCCTAAATTCATTATCGTTAGTGAAATTCCCGAAAATCAAAAATTACTTGAATCTTTACTATCTGAACAATCTGGATTTAATGTAAAAATTATGACTCCTACACGTGGTAAAAAAAACGATATAATGAATTTAATATTAAAAAATATTCAACTAATTCATTCTAAAGGTGCCAATCCTGCACTGGTTGAATTACAAGAATTTTTGAATTTACCTGTACTGCCAAATAACATTGAATGTTTTGATATTTCTAACCATGGTGCTGAATTTGCAGTTGGATCTATGTCTAGTTTTATTGATGGCACTCCAAACAAATCTGGGTATAGAAAATTTAAAATTAAAACTATTCAGGGTAGAGATGATTTTGCTATGATTGGTGAAGTCATTAAAAGAAGATATTATCGATTGTTAGAAGAAAATTCTGATTTACCTGATTTGATTTTAATTGATGGTGGAAAGGGACAACTGAATGCTGCATTGAAATCTTTAGAATCTCTTGGATTGAAATTACCTTGTGTTTCTTTAGCAAAAGAAAATGAAGAAGTCTATCTTCCAAAAATTAAGGAACCTGTTATAATCCCCAAAAATAAAAAGTCATTACAAATTTTACAACATGCTCGGGATGAAACTCATAGATTTGGTGTGGCGTATAATAGAACTATTAGGAAAAATAAAATAAAATAGAAAAAAGGAAAATTTTTGGTTAGTTAACTGTAACACTACCAATCATCCAAGGATGAACCATACAGAAGTAATCGTAGTAACCTGCATCATCAAATGTATGTGAGAATACACCTTTTGCCATAAGTAGACTGCTGTCAAATACTCCAGATGGACCATTTGCTGGGCTACCACCTGTTACAGTATGTGCTGCATTGTCTACATTATCCCAAGTTACTGTGTCTCCAGCATTAATGGTGATGTCTTGTGGTAAGTAACATGCATTAGATGTTTCACATCCTGGTGCACCACTTCCCATTGCAGTTTCAACGATATGTGTTTCTGGACCTGCTGCTGCGGCTGCTGCTGCGGCTGCT
>JACENB010000108.1 GCA_013867245.1 Nitrosopumilaceae archaeon | reverse complement strand
CAAATGATATTAGACTAATGGCATCAGGTCCAATTGCAGGATTAGCAGAAATTGGAATTCCTGCAGTTCATGCAGGCTCATCTATTATGCCAGGCAAAGTTAACCCATCATTAGCTGAATGTATGAATATGATTTGTTTTAACATCATTGGAAATGATACTGCAGTTTCATATGCTGCTCAAGGAGGACAATTTGAGCTAAATGTAATGCTACCAGGAATGCTAAAATCAGTTTTAGAGTCAACAGATATGCTCAAAAACTTTTTGCCAATATTTTCTGCAAATTTAATTGATGGATTAACAGCAAATAAACAAAAACTTCAAGAAAATATTGAAAACAGTCCAGTGATAGTAACTTTACTGACTCCAAAGATAGGATATTTGAAGTCAGCAGAATTATTCAAAGAATCACTAAAAACTGGAAAAACAATTAGGGAATTAGTAGTTTCAAAGAAACTAATGACCAACAAAGAAATAGATTCATTATTTAGATAAGTTATGGCAAAAATTTTTGTAGAAGCCTATGGCTGTTCTGCTAGCTTTGCAGATTCAGAAATGATTTCAGGATTAATTGTTAATGGAGGACACACGTTAGCAACAGATTCAACAGAAGCAGATCTTAATCTCATAGTTACCTGTTCAGTTAAAGATACAACTGCAAATAAAATGATGTACAGAATAAAATCATTAAAAACAAAACCACTAATCGTCGCAGGATGTCTACCAAAAGCTGAAAAAGAAAATGTTGAAAAATTTTCAGAAAATGCTAGTTTACTTGGCCCTAGTTCATTAGGAAAAACATTAGAAGTAATTAACTCTACATTAGGAGGTAGAAAGCAAATTGCCCTAGAGGATTCAGATTTATCAAAAGTAGGATTACCAAAGGTTAGACTTAATCCAACTGTTGGAATTGTAGAAATTGCAAGTGGATGTATGAGTGAATGCACATTTTGTCAGACCAAATTATCAAAAGGGGATCTTTCAAGTTACAGATTAGGAGACATAGTAAGACAAGTTCAAACAGAAATTAAAGAAGGATGCAAGGAAGTGTGGTTGACATCAACAGATAACGGATGTTACGGACTAGACATAGGAACAGATTTGCCTTCATTGGTAAATGCAGTTACAGAAATTCCAGAAGACTTTATGATAAGAGTTGGAATGATGAACCCAATGTATATGCCAAGAATTAAAGAAAAATTAATTGAATCATATGATAACAAAAAAGTTTTCAAATTTTTACATATTCCAGTTCAAAGTGGAAGTGATAAAGTACTAAACGATATGAAAAGAGGGCATACTTCTCAAACATTTAGAGAAATTGTGAAAAAGACAAAAGAAAAATTTCCAAACTTCACAATTTCCACAGACGTAATTGTGGGATTCCCATCAGAAACTGAAGAAGATTTTCAAAAAACTATTCAATTGTTAGATGAAACAAAACCAGATGTTGTTAATTTATCAAAGTACAGTGCTAGACCTGGAACTGATGCTGCAGAATTAAAACAAATAGATGCAGCAGAAGTTAAAAGACGAAGTAAAGTAATTTTTGATCAGATCAACAATATATCCCTAGAGAGTAATAAAAAATGGATCGGATGGAAAGGAAAAGTATTGTTTGATGAAAACACAGAAGAAGGAATCAAGGGAAGAAACTATGCTTACAAACCTATTGCAGTTAATGAAGAAGTCAAAATTGGAGATTCACATATAGTTGAAATCACTGATGCCACCAGAAAAAGGCTAATTGGGAAGATCGCAAGCTAAATTTTTTCGATCTAAAATTTGATAAAAAAAACGTAAGAAGGTTTTTTATGTAAATCTGAGAATAAGATTAGAATGAGTTTTCAAGTTAAAGAACCAGTGCTAGTTATAGGATTAGGCGGAGCAGGCTCAAAGTTGGCAAACCAAGCAAAAGATGCCCTAAATTCAGATTGCTTAGTAATTAGTAACGATTCAAAAGATTGTTTATCAAATAGTGACTCAATTCACATATCTACAGATTCAATAATTAATCCATCAGTTCAATTGATAAGAGGTTCAACATATAAAAAATCTGAAGATATCAAATCTAAGATTTCACAGTATTCTACAATTGTTTTAATGAGTAATTTAGCAGGAAAAGCTGGTGCAGCAATAGCTCCAGTCATCTCAGAAATATGCAAGGATACAGACAGAGGCTTAATCACATTTGCAATAATGCCATTCAAATATGAAAAAGAGAAAATATTCAATTCAGGAATTTCATTAAAGAGAGTTAGAGAAGATTCACAATGTACAATTGTATTAGATAACGATTCATTATTGGAAAGTAATCCAGATTTAACCCCCAAAGCATGTTACAGTATTGCCAACTCAGCAATAATGCATGTAGTAAAATCACTTGAAGCAACTGAAATAGAGTCAAAAACAAATATTCTGACAACAAGTAAAGATGGACAAAATATGGAAGAATCTCTAAGAGATTCATTAAAAATGCTATACGAAAATGCACCACCAAATACGATAAAGAATTCAATTTTGTATGTTGCAGGAGGGGAAAACATCCCAGTAGGAGTAATCAATTCAATTAAAAATATTTCAAATGGAATCACAAATCAATCAAATTCACAAATTAACATGTCATCTTCAGATGAATCCAAAGTAGTAATGCTATCATCAGTACAAACAATGACAAAATTTGATAATTATGATCCATTAGCAATAATACCAAAAGAACAAACTCTTGATTGGGATACTCCAGATTGCAGTATAGATTGTAAATTAGATCTATATCAATTAGAATAAATTATTTTCAGAAATTCTAAAAATTATTTGTTAATTTAAAACACCATTGTCATCTGTTGAGTCAGAAGAGACAATTGCTTTCATTTGTGAAGTATCAGAGCAAGTTTTTCTAAATCCAATATTGTGCTCTAAAATTCTAACCATTCCATATCGCCTGTATCCCTTAATGGATTCATCATATTCCTTTTCATGAACGGTTAAAACTACAGCTTTGACTTTTTTACTACAGGTTTTACAATAAACAAATATCTCAGGCATGTTTTATTTTACTAGAAAAGACCTGAACTTAAAATTTGACTTATTTTGAGACTAATGCCAAAACAACAAGGAAATATGGAAAAGAAAGAATTCCATTACCCTCTATCATTCAAATCTGCAAATGACAGTATTTTCTTGTTACAAATGGTAAGTGAAAAAAATATTTAAGTTTGATCTAATCATGTGCAAAGAAACACAGAAGAAGATAAATCAAAGAAAAACATCATAGATCAATGAAAAATGAATTAACAAATACTATCGAAAAAAAGGTATTTTGTTTCATTATGGATTTACCCGAATCCAGTTCAAACAAAAAAATAGAATCTAAAATGAAAAGTCATCAAATAGATGATCATTATTCATTTTAGTCTAACTAATTTTATTAGAATTACGAAAATTTTAATTTTTAATCTTTAGCTGGTGCTTCTTCTTTAGCTGGTGCTTCTTCTTTAGCTGGTGCTTCTTCTTTAGCTGGTGCTTCTTCTTTAGCTGGTGCTTCTTCTTTAGCTGGTGCTTCTTCTTTAGCTGGTGCTTCTTCT
>JACENB010000024.1 GCA_013867245.1 Nitrosopumilaceae archaeon | reverse complement strand
CTTGTTTTGCAGGAGGATTTTCTAGATAATTTGGAATTTTATCAGTAAGTCTGGTACTAAATGGGGAAACTAGTTCATTTTGATAGAAGACACCAATTGGGATTTTATCTCCCCACTCTAGAGATTTTACTAAAGCTTGAGATAGTTTCTCGTTTACTTCAACTTCACCAGCATAATTTACAGTTGGATCAAATTTAGTATCTTCAAGTTTGTAAATTCTAGAATGTCTTTCCATAGATTCTTTTGCTAAATCAACTCCTGCATACCAATCTCTTGTATTAACATCATTGTAAGTAGGACATGGTTGTAATACATCAAGAAATGAAAGACCTTTGTGTTTAACTGCTTTTATGATTAAATCTTTGAGATGTCTAACATCATAAGAATATCCACGTGCAACAAAAGTGAATCCACTGGCTACTGCTAAACCGATTGGATTAACATTAGAATTAGTATTTGGAGAAGG
Organism: Nitrosopumilaceae archaeon; assembly: GCA_013867245.1. Next base: position 3,119 of record JACENB010000024.1, on the reverse strand, counting down.
CAAGGATTTTGTTTGTTCACCAAGTTTGAGTGTTGGAGATGCTTGTCCTTTTGTTAATCCATAAACACCATTATCAAAAATGATGTAAGTCATATCGATATTTCGTCTACCAGCTGCAACAAAATGACCTGCACCAATTCCTAATCCATCACCATCTCCACCGACTGCAACAACAGTCATGTCAGGATTTGCTAGTTTACCACCTTGAGCAAAAGTTAGTACTCTACCGTGTAACGTATGAACACCATAGGTATTGATAAAATGAGATGTTTTTCCAGAACAACCTATTCCTGAGAAAATTGTTGCTTTGTCACGTTCAATTCCCATTTCTGCTAATGCCATTTGCAATGCATTGACAATTCCAAAATCACCACATCCCGGACACCAATCATTATGTACGTCAGTCTTGAAATCAGCTAGTTTAAGCGCCATGACTAAGAATCTCCCTTTTTGATGCTTTATTTTCTACAATTTTCTTTAAGGAATCATATAGTTCAGTACTTGTCATTCCTCTTCCAGTATATTTCAAAATATGATAATCAATTTCTCTTGTAATATTTTGTTTGAAAATCTTTCCTAATTGTCCAGAATGATTTGCCTCTATGTCAATCAATACCTTAGCATCCTTGAGTAAAGATTTAACGTATTCGGTAGGAAAAGGATGCAACAATTTAATCTGAACAAATCCAATATCGATACCTTCTTTTTTTAACATTGCTTGTGCATCAAGAATTGGACCCTTTGTGGAACCCCAAGAAATAATTGTATAGTCATGAATTTCAAATGGAACAGCTTGTTCATTTTCAGGAATAGTTTCTAATGCCAAATCCAATCGAGACATTCTTTTATCCATCATACTAATGCGAACTTGCGGATCTTCTGTAATATGTCCATATTCATCAGATTCATCACCAGTATTCCAAAATACTCCATTATCCATTCCAAGTTTTGCACGAGGAGAAATTCCATCATCAGTTAATTCAAATCGCTTGTATTCCCCTTCAACTTTATCAAGTAATTTTCCACGATCAATTGAAATTTTCTTAGGATTGAATTTTTTACAAGTAACAACAGAACTAGACAAGAATTTATCCATCATATGAATAACAGGAACTTGATATTTGTCTGCATAATTAAAACAATTTCCAGTATCATAGAAACTCTCTTCAATATCACCAGAAGCATAAACAATTTTTGGAAAATCACCACATCCAGCAAATACTGTAAATAGTAAATCATCTTGACCATGACGAGTAGGAAGACCTGTTGAAGGGCCACTTCTTTGGTATAAGGTAATCACAACTGCAACTTCATTGATTCCAGCCCACCCTAGGGCTTCAGTCATTAATGCAAATCCAGGACCAGAAGTAGATGTAGATGAACGAGTTCCAGTAAGTGCAGAACCAATCATCATTCCTATTGCAGATATTTCATCTTCTGTTTGTACTACAATTGTTGAACCAGGTCTACCATTTTCAATTTCTAGAATTTCATTTGATTCAAGATAAACACTTTCATCAGAAGCTGGAGTAATTGGATAATAAGATTGGAATCTACAACCACATACCATTTTACCCAGCGAACATCCAAAATGACCTTGGACTAAAATTGTATCAGATTGTTTTTCTATTCCAGATAATACATGATTAAAGTTTTCAAAATTTTTTGATGCATAATTATATGAAAAACTTGCAGCTTGTTGATTTATTTCTGCAATTTGTGGTTTTTTAGAAAATATTTCATCAATGGAATTTACCAATGAATCTGATGGCATTTTAATCAATCCAAGAGATAATGAAACTCCAATTACGTTATACATTCTGACTAAACCACGCAATCTAGGATTTTCAACTTCTTCAGAAAGAGTTTCAAGTAATTTTTTGAATGAAACTGGATAAATTTTAACACCATTTTCTTTAGCTAGTTCTAAAACTCCTGCAATAGTAAATGGTTTATTTTTTGATTCTAGTAATTTATGTAATCTATCTTTGAAAGGTTTATCCAAAGTTCTGACTTTATCAGTATCAATATTTTCTAATTCAGAATCATAGATAATTCCACCATCAGAAGAAATTTCATCAAAATGGCGGAAAATTGTTTCAGCATCAAATGAAACCATCAAATTCACATCATTTACGTTAGAATGTATTTTTTCATCGGAAATTCTTACAGTAAAGTAACTATGTTCACCTTTAATGTTAGAATAAAATTCCCTTTTACCAAATACCTGATAACCCATTTGAGCACAAACTTTAGAAAAAATATTGGCACCAGATTCTACTCCACTTCCTTGAGGACCACCAATCAACCAAGTAAAATCAGTATTCATGATTTTCAAAATCCTTATCCAAATAAATACAAAAGGATAAGAGATAATTCAATTATCCACCTGTTGCTGCATCAAATAAAGCACATTCACATTTATCACGTTCTCCACAATAAGGACAAACACATACACATTTTTCAATAAAATTTCCACAATCTATGCAAATTGCAAATTCTTCTTCTTCAATTTTAGAAGACATGATGTAGATACAAAGAAATCGTATAAATGGTTTGAGATTACTCTAAAATTAATGAAACAAAAAATTTTCCTTACAAGAACATTACATGATTTTGCGTTAAAAGAATTAAAAAAGAAATTTCAAATAGAGATCCATAAAGGAAAAATTCCAATTCCTCAAAACATATTGAAATCTAAAATTAAAAATTCAGATGGTTTGATATGTTTCCCATATGATAAAATCAATAAAGACATTATACAATGTGCAGATAAACTCAAAGTAATTAGTACGTATAGTGTTGGATATGACCACATTGATTTACAATTTGCAAAAGAAAGGAGAATCAGAGTCGGATATACTCCAGAAGTTTTAACAGATGCAACAGCAGATTTAGCATTTGGATTATTACTTGATTCTTTAAGAAGAATTTCAGAAGGAGATAGAATCATTAGAAAAGGAAAATGGAAACAAATCTACGGAGCACATGATTATGTAGGATTTGATTTACAAGGAAAAACTTTAGGCATAATGGGTTTAGGAAGAATCGGTAAAACTCTTGCTAAAAGGGCAAAAGCCTTTGATATGGAAATAATTTATCACAATAGGAAAAAAATT
>JACENB010000148.1 GCA_013867245.1 Nitrosopumilaceae archaeon | reverse complement strand
ACTTCTAAGACCGAACCATCGAAAGGGATGAGGTCCGGGAGGGAGCAATCCTAAGGTGGAGCATCCACGCTTCCTCGTCAACGTGGCGGATCTTGTACGCCTTGAAATGGGGCTATTCGTCTAGACTGGAGCCAGCAGATCTGCTACCATTACTTTATCAACATTTTTGAAATTTATTAAATGAAATTACTAATACAATACATCAAACTTTGAAAATTCATTTGTAAATTTTTCATTTTTAATATCAACATCTTCAACTCTTGCATTTGCAGGTCCCCCATGGCACCATTCAACTAATGTTCCCACATTCTCTTCATTGCCTTCAAGAACAGCTTCTACTCGACCATCATCAAGATTTTTTACCCATCCAAAGACATCATTTTGTTTGGCTTTTACTTTAAGGGCTTGTCTAAAAAATACTCCTTGTACTTTTCCTTTCACAAAAACTCTAACCCTTTGATTAACCATTTAAAATTTAGAATTTGTTCGTCATTAAATAATTTTAGTTTGTATAAAAAACTGAAACTACTTTCTTTCTTTTATTCTTGCTCTTCCTGTCTTTCTAGCAGCAATACTTCCCACTTTAGCACCAGGTGGGGCATCGCGGGATACTGTAGAACTTTGACCAACATGTTGGTGTCTTCCACCACCGTGTGGGTGTACATAAGCTGCTTGTGCAACACCTCTAACAATTGGATATTTTAGTCCTTTAGCTCTAAAACTACGCCATTTGTTACCTGCTAGCATAAATGGTCTATCGGTGGAACCTCCACCGGCTAAAGTTCCAATCATTGCTCGATTTTTTGGATTTAATGTAATGAATTTACCAGATGGAAGTTTGACTGTTACTCCCTCTTCTCCATGAGAAAAAACTGTTGCATTGGTTCCTGCGGATTTTACAATTGCTCCTCCGTCACCAAAATGCCTTTCAATATTGCAAACGATTGTTCCATCAGGGATATTCTGAATACTAATTACATTTCCCTGTTCAATCTTTGATTTTAAACCAAAATTCAAATTTGTTCCAACCTTAGTTCCAAGAACTGCAGGTACAAATGAGACAGAACCATCCTCAAATCTTACTTTAGCTAATGGCGCTTCTCTACCGCGTTCATGTACAAGATCAATTATTTCTCCTGAGTGCTGTTCAGATAAGGTAAAACGTGGATATTTCGCTTGTTTTCCTACTTTACCAGTAGATGTAGATCTAAACTGATTTCCTCCACGGCCACGTCTTCTTACTAACGGTCTTTTACCCAAGTAGTTCGTTTCCTGCTTACTGTGGATTTTAATCTTGTGATTGTATTATGTTTCCAGCAAAAACACCACAAAGGTATAAAAATTAGACGGCTGAAATTCCTTTATGAGTCAAAATGCCCTATCATTGAAGGTTTTAGAAGCATACACTAGAGATGTAGGGCGAGGTGTTGCAAGAATAGATTATGACTCGATGGATACTCTTGGAGCATCAACAGGTGATGTAATTGAAATTAAAGGTAAAAGAAGAACAGTAGCAAAATGTCTTCCTCTCTATCCTTCAGACGAAGGAAAGGGAATTATTAGAATTGATGGTTTAGGACGAAATAATTCTGGAATTGCAATAGGTGATACCATTACAGTAAGGAAAATCAAAGCCGTTGCTGCAGAAAAAGTTGTTGTAGCTCCACTAGAAGCAATACCTCCAATTGATGAAAGATATCTTGCAGATGCATTAGAAAGTGTTCCTTTGATAAAAGGAGATAATGTAATGGTTCCATATTTTGGTGGACGTTTAACTTTCCAAGTTATTGGTGTGACACCTGCAGCTGATGCGGTGTTAGTTACTCAAAAAACTGTTTTCCATATAGCTGAAAAAGGTGAGACATTACGTGGAGTTCCACAAGTTACCTATGAAGACATTGGTGGAATTCAAGATGAAATAAAGAAAGTAAGGGAAATGATAGAGTTACCATTAAGACATCCTGAAATTTTCGAAAAGCTTGGAATTGAAGCACCAAAGGGTGTTTTACTGTTTGGTCCCCCTGGAACTGGTAAAACATTACTTGCAAAAGCAGTTGCAAATGAAAGTCAAGCTCATTTCATTAGTATTTCAGGTCCTGAAATAATGAGCAAGTTTTATGGTGAAAGTGAAGCTAGACTAAGAGAAATTTTCAAAGAGGCAAGAGAAAAGGCACCATCAATTATTTTTGTAGATGAAATAGACTCTATTGCACCAAAAAGAGAAGAAGTTACAGGTGAAGTAGAAAGAAGAGTTGTTTCACAAATGTTATCGCTAATGGATGGTTTAGAAGCAAGAGGAAGAGTAATAGTCATAGCTGCCACAAATAGACCAAATGCAATTGACCCTGCTTTAAGAAGACCAGGTCGATTTGATAGAGAAATCGAAATAAAAGTTCCAGATAAAAAAGGAAGAAAAGACATCCTATCAATTCACAGTCGAAATATGCCATTAACAGATGATGTCAATATTGAAAAAATTGCTGGAGTGAGTCATGGATATGTAGGTGCAGATTTAGAGTATCTTTGTAAAGAGGCTGCAATGAAATGCCTGAGGAGATTACTTCCAGTACTAAACTTGGAAGAAGATAAAATACCACCAGAGACTTTAGAAAAACTTGTAGTAAATCATGAAGACTTTCAAAAAGCTCTGATTGAAGTAACTCCATCTGGAATGAGAGAAGTATTCATCGAAAATCCAGATATCAAATGGGATCAAGTAGGAGGATTAGAGGATGTCAAACAAGAGTTACAAGAGGCTGTTGAATGGCCAATGAAATATCCCGGTCTTTACGATAAATTAGGACATAGAATGCCAAGAGGTATCTTACTTCATGGTCCAAGTGGAACAGGAAAAACCCTTCTTGCAAAAGCAGTAGCCACTGAAAGTGAAGCAAACTTTGTTTCTGTTAGAGGTCCAGAATTGTTATCAAAATGGGTAGGTGAATCCGAACGTGGAATAAGAGAAATTTTCAGAAGAGCAAGACAAGCCTCACCTTGCGTAGTATTCTTTGATGAAATTGATTCAATTGCTCCAATAAGAGGTGCAGGAGGAGAGACTGCAGTAACTGAAAGAGTAGTAAGTCAATTATTAACTGAATTAGATGGAATGGAAAACATGCATGGAGTAGTTGTTTTAGCTGCCACAAATAGAGCAGATATGATAGATCCAGCATTGCTCAGACCAGGACGATTTGATAAAATTATTCAGATTCCACTTCCAGATAAAGATAGTAGAAAGAGGATTATTGAAATTGGTGCAAAGGCCATTCCTGTTATTGATGATGCAAATGATCCACAGCATGTTGATTATGAAAAGATTGCCGAACTAACTGATGGTCTCAGTGGAGCAGATACTGCAGCAATTGCCAACACAGCAGTATCTTTAGTTATTCATGAATTCTTAGATAAACATCCAGATGTTAAAGACGTTGAGAAAAGCTCTGAGAATGCCAAAGTAACAATGAAACACTTTGAGGAAGCCGTAAAGAAGGTTCGTGAACAAAAAGACCTCAAGATGGGCGAAAAACTAGTAGCTTCCTATTACAGGTAGTTTTTATTAAATAGACAAAAAGTAATTCTCGTAAATGTCTGAATA
>JACENB010000016.1 GCA_013867245.1 Nitrosopumilaceae archaeon | reverse complement strand
GGAGCCTCTGCAGCAATAGCTGGTGTAGGAGCAGGAGAAGCATTTGGTTATCACCTTGATCATTTAGGTCCCTTTGAAGGGTTGTTAGAAGAGGGCGGAGCCCTTTATTCGGTAAGTTGGATTGTAGGAATACTAAGCGTGGCAGAACTGACATTTGATCAAGTAATCAATATTCTTAAGGTCTCACTGTTCATTGGAATCATTCATCTTGTATGGGCAATGATTTTGAGGATGCAAAGACTTGCCCAAGCCGGTCAAAAACTTGTATTGTACATGGAGGCAATTCCAAATCTAACACTTTATGGTGGAATTGTTGTAATTATGATGTGTGCAATTGGTTCTCAATATGATGTAATGAACATGTATTCAAGAGTTCATACCGAAGCTGTTCCATGGGTAACAGTATTTTTGGGTGATTGGGCTCAAGTTTGGATAGTTACCAGGATTGCAGTTATTGTTGTAATTGCTTCGATGGTCATAATGATGGTCGGAGGTATTATGCATGCAAAAAAACATCCAGGAGAGGGAGATGCAGGAAGTGTTGTCATGGAGGTATTTCTTGGAAAAACAGTTGAAAGTTTAGCCCATACGATTAGTTATGCGAGGTTGGGAATTATGCTTTTGGTGCATGCGGCGTTGTTGTTAACGGTTAACAATGCATACACTTCTCTTGGAGGTGCAGAATCAGGAGGAGCAATAGCAATGATTGTTGGAGGTAATTTAGGAATTATGATGATTGAAGGATTGATTGTATATATCCAGTCGCTTAGGTTGCATCTGTATGAGTTCTTTACCAAGTGGTATGCAGGTGGTGCAAGACCATTTGCACAACTCAGACAAGAATTGATTTACAATAATTTCATCTGGAAAAAAAAGTAAATCAAAAATAAAATTTTAATATAAAAAATAATATTTAGATAAAGAAAAGTTTATTCTTTATTGCCTTTGGCTTTATCGTGACCTTTTTGGGCCGCATCTTTTGCACCCTCATATCCTTTAGTGCCAAGTTCTGTCCCTTTTTCGATACCTTTCTTACCTAGATCTGTTCCTTTTTCTATACTCTTTTCAGCAGTATCTTTGAGTTTTTTTAGAAATCCCATACAAGTTATTCTTATTTAAGATAGAAAAACTCTTTGGAGAAGTTGTTCTCAAGTTATTTTACAGCAGGAAGGTCTAATCTATTTCCCCATTCTCCCCAAGAACCAAGATATACTTTGACATTTTCAAATCCAAGTTTTTTCAAAACAATGAAAGAATTTGCGGCTCTATATGCCCCTTGGCAATAGGTAACAATCTCAGAATCTTTTGGAACATCATAAAGTTCTGAGAGATCAGATTCATTTTTGATTGTGCCATCTTCATTTACATTAAGAGTCCAGTCAATATTGATGGAGTTTGGAATGTGCCCAGCTTGGGCGGCTCTTACTGTGGTGCCATCATATTCACCTACAGATCTTGCATCAATTATTTTCAGTTTATCTAAATTATCACGAATATTCTCAAATCCGGTAATAATTGAGGAATTAATTTTTCCAGAATAATTAGTGGGTCGGAAGCTGTTTTGTTTTGTTTCAACCTCTAATTTTTCGTGGACCCATTTTTTCATTCCTCCATCTAACATGACAACATTGGGATGCGAGAAATACATTAGCATCCAAACACCACGAGCTGCAAGCATCCCTGAAATTTCATCATAGAAGATTACTTTTTTCTCTTCTGTTACACCTGCAAATGATAAAATCATTTGAGTTTGTTTGTTGAAATTATCAATTCCTTCTTTTGAGGTGTCAATCCAATGAAATGCAAAGAGATCCAAGTTTACTGCTCCTGGAATATGCCCTTCTGAATATTCTTTGAATGAACGAGTGTCAATTATCAAAGTCTGAGGTTCCTTTAGAATGGAGTTTAGATCTGTTGTTGAAATTATCATACTCCATGTACTTTTAGCAAGTGTAAATTGATTTGGTTTGAATAATAAAAAGAAGAAAAGAAAAAGGATTTTCTATTCGTTTACGTATGCTCTTTCTCCGTGCTGTGCCAAATCGAGACCAATCTCCTCTTCTTTTGGAGTGACTCTGATTCCGCCAGGCCAAACGGCATCCATTACTTTCAGGATTACAATAGTTACACCAAAGGCATAGCCTATTGAGATTGCAGCAGCAATAATGCTGATTGCTTGTTGTTCCATACCTTCTGCAGTACCAGTCCATGCTCCAGTACCATCACCGCCAGTATCCCAAATGTGTGGACTAGCTAGTGTACCAGTTAGGATAGCACCTGTAAGACCGCCCATTCCGTGGACTCCCCATACATCTAATGCGTCGTCCCACTTCCTTGCGTTCTTGAAGGCAATACAACCATAACAAATTGTACCTGCTGAAATGCCGATAATAATTGCCGCCATTGGACCAACAAAACCTGAAGCTGGAGTAATTGCTACTAGACCTGCTACTGCGCCAGATGCGGCTCCTACAATACTTGGTTTTCCTGTATGTGCCCATGACACTAATACCCAAGTAACTGCTGCCATACCTGTCGATGTGTTTGTAACAGTCCATGCGCTTACGGTAATACCGTCTACCATTACCTCACTTCCGGTGTTGAAACCAAACCATCCAAACCAGAGTATTCCTGCTCCCAGGACTACCATTGGAATGTTGTGTGGCTCCATTGGTACCTTTCCATATCCTAGTCTTCTACCTAAGACCATGGCACCTGCCAATGCAGCGAATCCCGAAGAAATGTGTACTACAGTACCACCAGCAAAGTCTAATGCATAATCTGGATACAGTTCTGGATCAAGATCCAGTCCGCCTCCACCTATGAAGCCGCCTCCCCAGACCCAGTGTGCAATTGGATCGTAGACAAACGTTCCCCATAAAAGTACGAATATGACTAATGCACTAAACTTGATTCTGTCAATTAGACCACCAATAATTAGAATTGGTGTGATAATTGCGAATGTTGCTTGGAACATTGCGAATAGTTGGTGTGGAACTGTACCAGGCCAATCTTGACTACAATAGTCTCCTTCAACCATCGCGTTCATTTGGTACGCTGCTGACCATGTATCTCCACATGGGCCTACCTCACCTAATGGTGCAAATGGCGAGACCATGTTGAATCCTGCATAATCAAGGCTTCCCATGAACATTTGAGCTCCTTCATCTGCATTTGGTGCAAATGCTAGAGAATATCCCCAGAGGATCCATTGTACTGACATTAATCCCATTACTACAATGGTCATACCAAGTACATTGACGATATTCTTTGATCTGGCTAAACCGCCATAAAAGAATCCGACTCCCGGAGACATGAATAGTACCAATGATGTTGCTGTAAGCATCCATGCAGTGTCACCTGTGTCAATAAGACAAGGTAGCATGTGTCCTTCTTCATCGGCATACCAACATTCGTTTGGATTTCCAGTGTAAATTCCACTGGTTCCTTTAACATATCCGTCCATACCATCATCAACTTGTTGTGCAAATGCTTGTGTCATTGCACCAGTTGCTGTTATGGCTACTGCGGCCACAAGTAATAGAGCATACTTGTGGTTCCTAGAATTCATTGTTTTAATCGAAATTGAAAATTATTTAAGG
>JACENB010000141.1 GCA_013867245.1 Nitrosopumilaceae archaeon | reverse complement strand
ATTGATGAAGCAAGAATTTTCAAAGAAATAGAAGAAAAACAACCAGCTTCAGTTTCATTAAACGGTCCAGATGGAATGTTACCACAAGTACAAGATATGGCTATGAAAATTACAGAAAAATATGAAATTCCAGCATATGTTCTAGCAGATACGACATGGGGAACTTGTGATTTGAATACCACAGGATCAAAAATATTAGGAGCAGATATCCAATTCAACATAGGACATACGATTAATACAGAATCGCTAGAAAAAAATTTAGTTTTAATTGATGCATTTGACGATGTGGGATTTGAAAGCGTTGCAGAAAAATGTACAAAATTATTAAAAGGAAAATTAATTTCACTTGTCACAGATAGTCAACATCTACATCAAATGGATAAAGTTGAAAAAATTCTAACAAAAAATGGAATTAATGTTAAGATTGGAAAAGGTAAAGGACAGTTAAACGATGGTCAGGTATTTGGTTGTGAATTCTATCCAGCAACAGAATTAAAAAAAGAAGTAGATGCCTATGTGTTTTTAGGTCAGAGTAATTTTCATGCAGCAGGTATTGCATTATCAACAAATTTGCCAACTTTTGTATTAGATCCATATTTTAATGAAGTAAGAGAGGTAACTGATTTTGCGCGTTCTCTAAAAAAGAAAGCAACACTTGCAATTTTCAAAGCTGCTGAAGCAAAATCTTTTGGAATAATAATTGGATTAAAAGAAGGACAATTATCAAAAGTATTTGGATTAAAATTTAAAAAAGAATTAGAAAAGGAAGGTAAAAGGGTTCAATTATTTGCATTGACTGATATTACAAATGAACGATTGAATAACCTTAGAGGAATAGATGCATTTATCCAAGTTGCATGCCCCAGAATTTCCACAGATAATCAATTTGATAAACCAGTATTGTCAACACCCCAAGCAAATGCACTTTTGAAAGTTTTACGAAAAGAAAGTATTGATGAATATCTAGAAATCCCACATTGGTTATAATCAAGAAATTAAATTTTGAAATTTAGGGTTTTCAGATAAATTTGCAAATGATTTTGATTTTTTAGCTTTAATTTTAAATTGGACACCCTGAAAAATAGCACGCTCAAGTAAATTTAATGCGTTATCAAAGTTAGACAACATAGAAAGACTAGACGCTTTATCAAAAAGAACATCCCCATTATTTGGATAATCCTCTAAAATTTTATCACAGCAAGAAATTGATTCATGAAATTTTTTTAAAGAAAATAAAATTCTCTCTTTATGATATAAAACAATATTATAGTTGGGATTATTTTCTAAGATTTCATCACAACAAGATAATGCTTCAATTAAATTTCCTTGTTTTCGAAGTGATGAGATAATGTTAGTAAGTACGGATAAATCATTTGGGGATATTTCTAATGCAATTTTATAACATTTCATAGCATTAGTGAAATCTTTGAGTTTACTTAGTGCATATCCTTTATTATTTAATGAACTAACATTTTTTGGATCTTCGTCTAGTATTTTGTCATAATATGTAATTGCCTGTTGGAATTTTTTTTGTAAAAATAATCGATTACCTTCATCTAATAATGAATTTATTTTAGGATCTGTCATAATTAATCTAAATTAGGTTTTATCAAAATTTTTCCAAATAGTCCTTTACCCTTTAGCATTTTATTGTGAGCCTCAACGGCATTTTCCAAAGAGTAAACTGAATCAATAATAGATTTGATTTTGCCCTTTGACATCCAATAAAAGCACTCTTCTAATTCAGATCTAGTACCTTGAGTTGAGCCTAAAATATTAATTCCTTTGAAGAAAATATGTCTTAAATCAGTTTTAGCGTTGTATCCAGTTGTAGCACCTGTTGTGACAATAGTTCCACCGTAATTTAACAAAGTCAATTCCTTATTCCAGTGGGAACCACCAATATGTTCAAAAATTACATCTATACTTGGAACACCACCAAAGGGTTTTGGAATTTTTTTAACAATTGATCTTACTTCCTTATGCCAATCATCTTTTCTATGATCAACTGCATAGTCTGCTCCAAGTTCTAGACATTTTTCTAATTTGTCTGGACTAGCAGTTGCAATAACTGTACAGCCAAATAATTTTGCAATTTGAATTCCAAAACTTCCAACACCAGAACTTCCACCCATAATGAGAACTAATTGTCCTGGTTGAATCTTTGCTCTGCCAACTAACATGTGCCATGAAGTTAGTAATGTCATTGATGCAGCTGCTGCGTCATCATATGAAACTCCTTCAGGAATTTTCAATACGTTAACTTCAGGTAAATGTGTATATTCACAATATCCTCCCCATAGAGGACCAGTTTCAAAACCCCAAATTGTTCTTTTTTTACAATCAAATTCTCGTCCATCTGTACATGCCTTACAAACTCTGCATGACATATTACCATGAGAAACAACTCTGTCTCCAACTTTGATATTTTTTACATCATTTCCTACAGCTGTAACAATACCTGCTGCGTCAGTTCCAGAAATGTGAGGTAATGGTATTGCCAAAGGTTTGCCCCTCATTCCCCAAATATCATCATAATTACATGCAGCAGAAATTACTTTGAAAATTACTTCATTAGAACGTGGTTCAGGAATAGGAAGATTTTTGATTTTTAGAATTTTAGAAAAATCATCATCAGTTGTATATTCATCATATACTAATGCCCTCATGATTACTCTCTAATTTTTCCAGATATATGATTTATCAAGATCCTTTGTACCAAAAACAATTATAATCATAGGAAGAAAAATTAGATTATGTCAGATAATTCAGTTTTTCCCGGTGATAAAATAGCATCAATAGAAGAATACGAGGCTGGAAATAATACGTTTGACGATGGAGATATGGTAAGAGCAGCCACAGTAGGGGAGAAAAATATGGATAAAGAAACACGAGTAGTTGACATTAATCATCCAAAATTATTATCAGTTCCAAAAGTTGGTGATGTAATTATCGGTACAGTTGCAGCTGTAATGTCGTCAATGATTGCAGTCACAATTGATTACATTAATGGAAATCCAACTACCTCAAAAGTAGAATGTATTTGCGGTACACGAAATATGAGAATAAGAAATGTAGCACTTGTTAATGATATTGCATCATTGAAGATTGTTGCTCATCTAAATGGAACAATTCATGCAGTAATGAATGAACCAGATTTAGGAATTATGTTTACAAAATGTAGAAAATGTGTAGGAAAAGTTGTTGCCAAGTCTTCAGATGCAATAAAATGTACAGATTGCGGATGGATTGATGAAAGAAAACTTTCTTCAAATTTTGGAAAAAGCAATTTCGTAAAATTGAGAGAGTAAAAAAATGACTAATGTATCGTTCCAAGGTGAACGAGGTGCATATAGTGAAGCCGCAGCAAAATCTTTTTTTGATCATGATATTGAAACAATTCCATTACCAACATTTTCAGAAATTTTGCAAAATACCTCCAAGGATATTTCAGAATTTTCAATTTTACCTGTTGAGAATTCTTTGGAAGGAAGTGTTGGAGAAAGTTATGATTTGTTAAATTCAACAGATCTAAATGTTACTGGGGAAACATATCATAGAATAGAACACTGTTTAATCGGATTAGGTAATTTAGAAGAAGT
>JACENB010000004.1 GCA_013867245.1 Nitrosopumilaceae archaeon | reverse complement strand
TGCCAAAACTTTGGTGATCTAATATCAAATCCATGTTCTGATAATAATTTTTCAGGTTTTTTTGATCCACCTGCAGATAAAATATCAATATATGATTTCACAAAATCATTTCCTTCTTTTTTATATCTTTGAAACAGTGACAATGCTAACAAATTTCCAAATGAATATGCATAGCAGTAAAATGGTGTGTGATAAAAATGAGGGATACAACTCCATTCAATTCCAAAATCATCTGAAAGATTAACTGAATTCCCAAACTGTTCTTTTAAATTTTGTAAATACGTTTTTGATATTTCATCTATTGTTGTACCTTTACTGATTAAATTATGTGCATCAACCTCAAAAATTGTAAAAAATGATTGTCTGAGAATTGTTGCATACAAATCATCAATTTTTTCAGCTAACATTACCTTTTTTTGGTCATCAGAAATTTTATCTGATAAATTATCATAAAGTAATAATTCTGAAAATGTAGATGCTGTTTCAGCTAATGGTAATGGGGCATCCTGAACTAATATGGATCTATCTTGTGCTGCCTGACTGTGAACTGCATGACCTAATTCATGTGCTAAAGTAAAGACGTCTCTGGATTTACCTGTAAAATTAACTAAAACATAGGGTGTAATTTTTGGAGTTAGTGTGCTACAAAATGCTCCGTCTCTTTTTCCTGGTCTGACAGATGAGTCAATATGATTTTCATTGAATACTTTTCTGGCAAATTCTTCTAATGTACTGCTAAATTTTCCAAGTGATTCAAACACTAGCTTAACTGATTGATTATATGAATAATTTTTTTCTTTAATTTTTGCAGCAGCAGGTGCATACAGATCATATCTTTCCAATTTTTTCATATCTAACATTTTTGCTTTTTGAAGAAAGAATTTTTGAAACACTGATGAATTTTTTCGACAAATTGTGAGAAGTGATTCTATAGTTTTATCATCTACATCATTGCCGATATTTCTCATAGAAATTGGACTTTTGTATCCTCTGATTTCTATTCCTTCATTTTTCCAATTAAGAACAATGTTCTGATATATTTCTCCGATTACCCCTTTGTTTTCAGTATATTTTGTAAGAATTGTTTTATAAGCTGTTTCTCTAATTTTTGGATTTGTACTTCTGACATAATTTGTTAGCTCTTCTCTTGTCATCACTTTTGTTTTGTTACCAATTTTCATTTTATATTCAAAAGCGTTAGTAATTTTATCATATAGTTTCACAAGTGCAGAAATTCCTGTAACGTCTAATGTGTTAATTATTTTTTCTTCAGATTCACTTAGTGCATATTTTGCAAACAATCTTTTGTATGTCAGATATTCTTTCAATTCTCCTGTTTCTTTCATTAGTCTGGTTGCATTTTTTTCATCTACTTGCGTTTTCCACCATAAATCAAAAAATAAAATTTTGTTTGAAATCTCTGAACCTAATTTTGACATTTGAGTCATTAGTGAAGTTGCTTCGTCTGATTGGGTGTTTGATGAATATGCTAATGATGCATACCCTCCAATCTTACTCATTTTATGCGAAATTTCTTCAACTTGTTCTAAAATCATTTTAAACTGTTTTGATGACATTTTTGGATTTAATTTTGATTTTATTTTTTCAAATTTTTTTGCTTGATTTTCTAAATCTTTAATTTGTTTTTGAAATGCAGAACTTTTTGGATTTTTTGCTAATTCTGATAAATCCCACTCTCCTAGTTCATACTGTTTCATATTTTTTCTATTTGACAACTATTAAAAAATGAATAGATTTTGTGATTCTATTTTGATTCTTGCTCTTTGATTATGTTTAATGTCATACTAGTTTTGAGATTTGGTAATCCTCTGATTGCTCTAGTAATGACATCTTGTAATACTTCTTCACTTGATGATTCTACTCTACATATCACATCATAATATCCAAAAACTACATCTGCTTCTTTAATTTCTGGTATCTTGCAAAGATTTTTCAATGTTGGATATTCGTGTCCTTTTTCACAATGAAAAACAACATAAGCTTGACTAGAGTTTTGACCAAGCATTGCTCCGACAAGTTTTTCTGCAATTTGAAATAATTGTCCTGACTCTGAACTAGTTAATGTCATACTGGAATGAATTTTTGGTATTTTTCTAATTTGTTTAGTTACAATTTCTTGAATTTTCTCATCTGTTGTACATTCTATCTGTGCAACAATATCGTATAGCCCTAACGTTCCGTGAGCTTCTTTAATTCCTACAATTTCTTGTAATGATTGTATTACTTCTTTTTCTTCTCCTAAATCACAATTCATCATAATGTATGCTTTTGCCATTAAAGATGAACTCCTGTTGAGATATTGTTTTTGTTAATCATCCAAAAGTTTATGCGTTTTTAGCATAAAAGTTTTCATAAGTTATTTTTTGATTTATTTCACAATAATCACTAAAAATACTCTTCATGTATGTAACACCATTTCCAAATATCTTCTGGAATTGCTTTCATTACTGGATGTCCTGTATCTTTGAAATGTTTTGTAGCGTGTTTTCCAATTGATGAATCACAACATCCCACATGTCCACATGTAAGACACATTCGAAGTGCAACTGTTGGCAAGTGTTCTTTTTCACATTCTTCACATTTTACAGTATTTGGAGAAATGTTTTCTTTTTTTTGCAAAAAATGCTCACATTCTTTTTGCATTTTCTTAATATTTTTTTAATGTCTCTTTGTATCTCTTAATTGATTCAATAATTACTGACTTTGCATCTTTTGCTGACTTCCATCCAATTATTTCCACTTTTTTACCTTCTAGTTCTTTGTACACTTGGAAGAAGTGTGCAATTTCTGAGCGATGATGATCCTCTATATTTTCAATATCTGTTGTGTGTAGGTATCTTGGATCATTTGTTGAAACACAAATAATTTTGTCATCTGGTTCTCCATCATCTTTCATTTGCAGTAATCCAATTGGTCTTGATTCAATCAAAATACCTGGAAATGTTGGATTAGTTACAAGAACTAATGCATCCAATGGATCGCCATCTTCAGATAATGTCTGTGGGATTAATCCATAGTCTCCTGGATAGTGAAATGGGGAAAACAATACTCTGTCTAATTTAATTAAATTATTTTTTTTATCGTATTCATATTTGTTCATAGATCCTTTTGGAATTTCTACTATTGCATTAATTATTTCTGGAACATCTGTTCCTGTCTCTATATCGTGCCAAAAATTTTTACTCATTTTACAGCTGTTCTGATAAATACTTAGTATATGATTCTATGGGATTTATTTTTAGACTACTTGATTTGTGTTAGGAATAACTTTGAATATCTTTACGGTATATTCTCCTTGAAATATATCTGTAAATTGACCCGTTTGTGTGTCTAGATTTCTAACTCTGAATTTATACTCGTATGAGCCGTCTCCTTTGGTATCAATTTGTGCAACGTGTACTGCCTCATCTCCTTTGTAGAACTGAATAATTACTGGATATCTTTCAGCAACATCTGATGCTGATCCGTAAACTGTTCCCCATGGTAAAGTGTTATTTTCAGGGACTGTTAGTGTTGTAATTGTAGTTTCTAAACTAACTTTTTCATTAATTGGTGTAACTGTAATTTCATTTGTTATTGCAGATGCGGTATTTGGAATAATCATTATTGCTAATAATGCAATAATTGACGTCATTGCAAGTAAGCTGATACTTTTATTCATTCTGTAGTTTGTACTTCTAATGTTCTTTAAATAATTTATTATTAATTTCTACTAGGTTGTTCTTATTCTAAAACATCGTAATATTGATTGAGACGTTGAGTCAACAAATCTTTATAATCTTCAGTTTTTTTCAAAAATTCCATTCTTGAATTTTTTTCACTACTTACTAAGATAACTACTTGTTTAATTTCGATTCCTGTTAACTCTTTAAACATCTCTGAATAGGCTGTTCCTTGAATAAAGTGATCTGTCATCCATTCTTCTTTTTGATTACTTCGTTTTGTTTTATAATCGATTATTGATAATTCTCCATCATAATTTGCAATACAATCTGATGTTCCTGCAAGTTTCATTTTGTTGCTGTATAGTCTTAATTCAGTTCCATGAACATCATTAATTTTTTGTAAAAATGGTATAAGGTTGTTAAAATGTGCCACTGAAAGCAATCTTACTTCATCTGTTTGTTTTACTTCATTAATGTGATTTTCAATTAATTTGTGAGTTTCTGTGCCTATTATTGCTGCTTCTTGTGTGATATAGTCTGCAGCAATTTCTTGCTCTTTCCAATTTTCTAAACCTTCTTTTTTTTCTAAGGACATTGTTTGATGTAGGATTGTTGTTATTGATGGATAGATTTCACCCGATGGCGTTTGATAATAATGGCCATCATCTCTTTCAATTAATTCTGCTTGTTTAAAATTAATTGGGATATGATTGTAAAATGACACTTTTTTTAATATTAAATTATGACATATAGTTATTTTGAATTTACTTTTGTAGAAATTCTACAAAAATTAATTTTAATTAATGGACCGGATGGGATTTGAACCCACGACCCTTGCGGGAATTTCTTCCTTACGCAGTGTGAGTGCGTCATCCAAACCAAACTAGACGACCAGTCCAAATTATTTATGAAATAGTTGGTTTTCTATCTTTACTTTGTTGATATTTTGTAATTACCTAACCTTTTTGTATCGAATATGAAAATATTTTTTATAACTTTAAAAGAATTTGACACTTTAATTGATAGGATGACTTTGGCATTGGATTCTGCTAATAATCTAGGTCAATTTACAACTTCAGTTAAAATTTTATTTCAAATGAATGAGGAATTGCCAGATGATTTGCAACTGTCCTTTGAAGAAATAGATGACCCTGATGATGCAAAATCATTTGTCAAAAATAATGAATCCTCTTTAAAATTTGCAATTCGAGAGTATCGAGAAAGATTGATGTTATCTTAATCCTATTTCTTAACGCCGAGATTTCTATTCTTTAATCTCAAGTATGGATTTCTACATTTTCTGCATCTTGTTGCCCCTACGTCATTTCTACATCCACATTTGAAGCAGATTCTCATAACTAATCGTGCTTGTTGTGCAATTCTTTTCTTTTCAGGGTCTGTAATTGGCATTTAATTCTCTCCTTAATCTCTTCCTTTTAATTTAATCTATTTTTCCATTTTCCCTGCAAGTAAAACTGGTACTTCAGCTGGTCTTTTTGCTACTGGGATATTTGCTTTGTTAAACATAGATACTTTAGATTCTGCTGATCCATAGGTTCCCATTACAATTGCACCTGCATGTCCCATTCGTTTTTCCTTTGGTGCTGCTCTTCCTGCAATATATGCTACTGATGGTTTGTTGAACCCTGAATCAATAATTTTTTGGGCTAACATTTCTTCTGAATCTCCACCTATTTCTCCAACTATTACTAATCCTTCCAAATCTGGGATATCTTTGACCATTTCAAACGCATCAATTAATCTAGTACCATTAACTGGATCTCCTCCAATTCCAATTGTAATTGATTGACCAAATCCTGCATTAGTTAATGCATCTGAAATTTCATAAAGTAAAGTTCCACTTTTTGATAATACCGCAATCTTTCCTGCTTTGAAAGGCATTGGTGGCATAATTCCAATTTTAATTAATTCTGGAATCATTATTCCTGGAGTATTTGGTCCAATTATTACTGCCCCTTTTTCTTTTGCTAATTGTAATGCTTCCATGGTGTCTCTAATTGGTACGTGTTCTGGAATTGCAACTAGTAATTTAATTCCGGAATTTAATGCATCTTTTGCAGCTGATAAGAAGAATTTTGCTGGAACATAAATGATTGAAATTTTTGCATTTGTTTCATCTACTGCTTCCTGCATTGTATTGTATATTGGAACTGTTTCTTCAAATTTTTGACCTCCTTTACCTGGAGTTACTCCTGCAACAACATTTGTGCCATATGCTATCATTTGTTTTGCATGGATTGAGCCATATGAGCCTGTAATTCCTTGAACTATTACTCCTTTTTTCTCATAATCTGAATCTTCTGGGTTTCCTTTAAGTAACTCAAAAATATTTGTCATTTTTTTACCCCCATTACTGCTGCATTAATTGCTTCTTCAATTGAATCAAACATATTGGTTCTAGAACCTTGTAGCATTTCTTTTGCTTTTTCTGATTCAGTACCTTTTAGTCTTGAAAATACTGGTATGTCGATTAGATTATTTTCGTATGCTTTAAGAAATGCTTCTGCAACAACTGTTGTTTTTACAATTCCACCATAGAGATTAACTAAAATTCCTTTTACTCTATCTAATTTACTGATCAAAGTTAATGCTTCATATACTGACTCTGTAGTTGCACCGCCACCAACATCTAAGAAACATGCTGGTTTTCCTCCGTTATCTGATAACATATCTAATGTTGACATTACAAGTCCTGCACCATTTCCTACTACTGCAATGTCTCCATCTAATTCAACTAATGAAAATCCACTTTTTTCTGCTTGTTTTTCTATTTCTGATTTTTCTTGATACTTTAGTAATTCATCATGTCTGAAATTTGCATTGTCATCAGTTACAAATTTTCCATCTAATGCCATCACTGTGTCATCTTGCATAATTGCAAGTGGGTTGATTTCTACCAACTCAGCTTCTTTTTCGATTGTTAATTTTGATAATTTTTTTAGTGTATCTGCAACTCCTTTTGCTGTGATCCCTTCTAATCCCATTTCTTTTGCAACTTCATTTGCAATTTCATCTGATACATCTCCTAATCCTATTTCTTTGATGATTTGATTTTTAACTGATTCAATTTCCACTCCTCCTTCTGCAGATGC
This sequence comes from Nitrosopumilaceae archaeon, assembly GCA_013867245.1. Next base: position 4,884 of record JACENB010000004.1, on the reverse strand, counting down.
AATGATTGTATAGCATCTTTTTGAACGATTTAGAAATATGGATAAGTATAATTCTTTTTTAATATCTGCCATTTTTTCTAATAAAATTGCTCTTGCTTTTTCACCTTTAATTTCTAAATCCATAACTTGTGGATATTTTATGTCGAATTCATCGTCATTTTGACATTTTTGGATACCTCCTGCTTTACCTCTACCCCCAACAGGAACTTGAATTTTAATTACAAATGGGTATCCTAATTCTTTTGCATGTTTTCTTCCTTCTTCAATATTAGTTGAGGATATGCTATCTAATAGACTAATTCCATATTCTCTGAAAAGCTCTTTTGCTTGAAATTCTAATAGTTGCATGCAAGAGTGATGGATTTTACGGTCTTTATATACTTATGAGGCTATTTTAATTGCTCTTGAAGAAAATCAATCATTTCTAAAAAGCGATCTTTACTTTTTCTTAACAATTCTTGTGGATATTCTTCAATTCTGAAAACAAATTGTTGATGAAAACTTGGAACAAGGATTCCTCCTGATGTGACCATTTGTTCAATTACATATCCTTTGGTTAAACTGCAGACAATTTCTTCATATGATTCATCTTCTTCATCCAGTGTCTGCCTGTACAAAATAATTGGTTTGTTTGTTTTTGCAACAATATCTGATCCTTTTTTTAATAGATCTACTAACTGTTGAATTTGCCAAGCATCAAGACTAATCTGCTTTACCATGATTATCATGGGTGATTTTTCTATTTAACCGTGATAAAACAAATCATGTTAACTCTTTGTCTTTAATTAAATCACAAATTTTTAATAAAGAAAGAAAATGATTTGGCATTTATGCCATATCTAATGCTCTAGAATGTTTTCCTGTGTGAGGTCTTTCCCCCGAATACTTTCTTCTCATGTGCCCTGATGGTCTTCCATAGATTAACTCTAAGAACCATGACTCATGTTCAATTTCTTCAGCAAGAATGTCTTTTGCTATGTCGTATGTTACCGGATCTTTTCCAAATGTCATTTGACAAATTTTATTCCAATTAACAATTGCACCTTGTTCTGCTTTTAGACATTTTTCTAGAATTGCTTTATGATCTGTTGGATTTGGTGGAAGTTGTAAGAATTCACAACCTGAAATTTTGATAAATTCTGTTGCATCGTTTGGAAGTATTCCTCCTAATTGATAGATTCTTTCTAGACATGATTCAAAGTGACTGAGGTCTTCTAGTCTTGCATCCTCGATTATTCCTTTGAGTCCTTCTCCTTCCATGCCTGTACAATGTGCTCTGAGATTAGTAAAGTAATAGTATGCTGTAAATTCTACTGCAGCATTTGTGATTAACTCCTTTACTAATTCATCAACATCTAAGCCGTTTTGTTTTAAAACGTTAATTCCAACAACATGTGGGTTTGAATCAGACATTCCTTTTGATAATAAGTAATTCACATAAAAATATTACATTAAATCCTATTCTACAGATATTTTGATTTTTTGGCCATCAATATCATCGTCCTTGTATTCTTCACATGATTTTTCAAAATTCACTTTTTTTACTCGTACTAGAAATGCCAATTCTTCATTTTTTTCTTTAATCATTTCTAATGATTCTTCATCTAATTCTAAAATTGATGCCACTTCTAAAACATCTGTTGGGTTGTACCCTCTTTCTTTTCGAAGAGTTTGTAATCTTCTTGCGATATCTTTCACCAATCCTTTTGCCATCATTTCCTTGTTTCTTGAAGTTGAAATGAATACTACGAATCCATCTCTTTTTGATACAGCAAAATCATCTTTTGAATCAAAATCTACTATGAAGTCCTCTTTATCTAGTGAAATGATTTCATCATCAATTTTAAAATCATATTTTCCATCTTTTTGTATGGATGAAATAATTTCATCAGGGTTTGTTTCTGAAAATGTACTTACTAATTTTCCCATATGCTGTTTTGCTTTTGGTCCAATTTTCTTTCTTTCTAATTCTAATGTTGATTTAACTGGTAAACCTAATTTTTTTAATTCTGATAACTGTTCTAAACCACTTTCTTTTTCTGTTTCAACAATACTGAATTTTTCAACATTAAGTTGTGATTTTAATAAATTCGATAATGATTCTAGTTTTACTTTTTGATTTTTCTTAACACAGATTTGTGCTTCATTTAACGGCCATCTTCTTTTTAATTTTCCTTTCATTCTTGCTGCTGCTGAAATTGATACTGTGTCTTTCATAATGTCAAATGATTCTTCAATATCTTCATTTACCAATGATTCTTTGTATTGTGGCCATTTGTCAAGTAGGATACTTTGTTTTCCTTCAAAAACAGTTTGGTAAAGATGTTCACTCGTAAATGGACAAAATGGATGAATCAAAATATCTAGTGTCTTGAGAACTTCGCTAAGTACTGCATAAATTGCAAGACGTCTATTCTTTTTTTCTTCTGATTCATCCCACAATTCTCCTCTGGTTATTGGAATGTAAATTTGACTTAGATTATTGATAATGAAATCATCTATTGCTTTTGCTCCTTCATGGAATTTACACGTTTCATTTTTTTCTGTAATTTTTTGAATTAATTTCTGAAGTTTTGACAGTAACCAAATATCTGGTGATGTTAGTGAGTCATTGTTTTTGGCCCATTCAATTGTATTTGTAGTGTCAAAATTATCATATTGACTATTTTGCTTAAAGTAAAGGTGAAGATTGAATAATGTATTAATTACCTGATATGGTCTAGACATTAATTCATCTGTACTGAAACTAAGTGGCTCAATTGGACTTGCTTTCCACATGAAATAAAATCGTATCAAATCTACTGGATATTTTTCTAATAGTTCTGCCCCTTCCAAAACATTTCCTTTACTTTTACTCATTTTTCCTCCTTTCTCATCTAGTACATGTCCTTGAAACAAAAATGACTTGTATGGTGGGGTTGCACTATTGTTTAGAATGACATTTTCAATTAGTAATGTGTATGCCCAACCTCTTGTTTGATCTATTCCTTCTGTAAAAAATGGTGCTGGAATTTCTTTCTCATATTCTTCATTTGTTAATGATGAAAATGGCGCAGAGCCACTGTTATGCCATGTATCTAAAACATATTCTTCTCTTTTTGTTTTTACACTATTACATTTTTTACATTTGATTGTGATGTTGTCAATCCATGGCCTATGTAATTCAAAGTTTGGTCCATCTGGTAATTTGTCTGCTGATTCTACAATTTCTTTTCTTGTAAACAACCAATTTTTTTCACCACAATCTTCACAACTCCATACAGGTAATGGACAACCCCATATTCTTTCTCGTGAAATGCACCACGGATGTCTCTCTTTAATAATTCCTAAAAATCTATTTTTTGGCTGTTCAAAAAAATATTCTACACTTTCTGCAGCATCTATTGCTTTGTTTTCTAATCTATCTAATTTGTAAAACCATCCTCTTCTTGCAAGCCAAACAATTGGATGATGTGATCTCCAACAAAGTGGGTACTTGTGTTTAATTTTTCCAATTTTCACTAATGCATTATGTTCTTTCAGATCTTCAACAATGGGTCTATCTGCATCCCTAACAAACATTCCTTCATATTTTCCTGCCTGATTTGTAAATTTCACTTCATCGTTTATTGGACTAAAAATTTTCACTTTTCTTTTATTTGCAATTTTGATATCTTCTTCACCATTTGCTGGTGATAGATGTACCAATCCACTACCTGTACTTGCATCAACAAATGATTCTGAAACTGCAACATGATAATTATCTAATTTTGAATATTCATTTAATTCTGGAATTAAATCTAATAATGGATGGATGTATTTTTTTCCCTCAAATTCTGAACCTTTGATAGTTTTTTGAATTTCATGTTTCTCAATTTTTGCCTCTGACATGAATTCTTCTAATCTTGTTTTTCCTACAATCCATGTTTCATTTTCTACTTTTACATATGCATAATCTTCATCTGGATTCAATCCTACCATTGCATCTGTAACAAGTGTAAATGGCATTGTAGTCCATACAATCAAGAATGCATCTTCATCTACTAACTTCACTTTGTAGTATAGTGATGGATCCTTGACTTCCTCATATCCTTGATTTACTTCTGCATGACTAAGTGATGTCTGACAACTAGGACAATATGCAATTACCGTAAAATCTTCTTCTAAAATTTTATTTTCATATGCTTTTTTAAGAACTTGCCATTCTCTTTCTATGAATTGATCTTTGAATGTCCAATATGCTTTTTCATGATTAAATGACATTCCAAGTGCATTATCAACTTCCACCCAAGTCTTGTTGAATTTTTCTACAACTTTTTTACATTCTGAAACTATTCTTTCTACACCAAATTCTTTGATTGCTTCGGTCTTTCCACCTGAAACTCCTAACTCTTTTTCAACTTGTAATTCAACTGGAAGTCCTTGGGTATCCCACCCACCATTAAACTCAATCTTTTTGCCTTGTAATGTGTTAAATCTATACCATAAATCCTTGATTACTCTACCTCTGAGATGGCCTGCATGTGGAATTCCGTTCATTGTTGGAGGGCCTTCAATGAATCTTATTTTTTCAGGTTTATCAGATGCAAAAATTAGTTTTTCAATGTCTATTGATTTAGTATATTCTTTAATTTTAGACTCTATTTCTTTTGCATCAAATTTTGAATTTAATTCCATCTGGATTTTGATATGTTTGTGGCATTATAAAGATAAACAGATTTTCTGAGAATTGGATTATATTGTTGGGCTAATGACATTTTTTATTGGTAAATATTCTTGTAGTCGGTTCTGGTGGACGAGAGCATGCATTATCTTGGAAATTATCTCAAAGTAATCATGTTGAAACCGTTTACACTGCTCCTGGAAATGGCGGTACTGAGAACAATGTTGCAATTGATGTAGATG
>JACENB010000011.1 GCA_013867245.1 Nitrosopumilaceae archaeon | reverse complement strand
GAAAAGTTATCCTAGAAATCTAATTGTTGATGTCACAACAACTTGGGAACGTGAAATAATTCCAGGAGAAGAAGAAGAGTCTGATATTACAAAACATGGTGCAAAACAAAGACAAAATGGTCTTCAATATGTTAACAGCAAACCAGTTGTTGCAGTACAATATGATTATCGAGACTGTGAATCTCAATGGTTCCATTATGCAAAAACTGGCCTTGATTTTCTTGGATACAATCTAAATTTCTTTAAAGAAAATACATCTATTCCAAATTATGCATATTCTGATGAATCTCAAAAACAAAAACTACAAAATGGATTTGCTCAATTTGTACCAATTTGTACATCCAAGGAATCAACAAACTACGAGTATACTGTATCAGTAAATGATGATACCATAGGATTTGATGTGTATTTTGTTCCATCACATGTACAACAATGGTACTATTTCCAATTCCCTGAAAACTTTGAACACTATTCTGATGATGGATGTTTTGCAAACAACTTCCAAAAATTCTCAGGAGAATGTACTGGAGTTGACAAAAATGGTGGATTGCTAATTGTACTTCCTGACGAATTATCAAGACCTATGACAAAGATCTCAGTTGATCTAGTGGAGACATAACCACTTTAAGAAATTCTTGATAATCTTTTATCTTATGAAATCCCAAACCATTCATGGGATTTCTAAAGAAACTCAAAGACACTGCTGAAGCAGGTGTTGAAAAAGGAACTGACCTTGGCAAGAAAGGTGTTGAGAAAGGTGCAGAACTTGGAACCAAAGGATATGAGGCTACAAAAGATGCTGCCAAAAAAGGACACGATAAAGCTAAAGGCGACTAGATTCTTTTTTTAAAATTTTATTTTCTTTTCCAAATGAATTGGTTGTAAATTAATTCTGGTCTAACTTGTCTAAATGGTTGTGCACCACCATCATACCATTTTGTAAAGTATTCGTACAAGTGCAATCTGAGGGACTGGATATACACAATCAATCCTTCGATCATCATGATTCCCAAGTTTCCTCCAATAATCATTGCCCATGCACCAACTGACTCTGCTCCGCCAAGTGAATTGAATGCATTATTTACTGTCAGTAACAGTGCTGCATGGACCAGCAACATAATTCCAAGTCGTGCATAACTAATTGTGTGAGCTAAACTTTCTACTGTCTTACCAAGGAATACTTCCATTACGACATTTGCCGCCGAACCTCCATCTTCTGGATGCTTCTTTGCATGCATTATTCCTCCAACCATCATCATTGCCATAGATGCGATTACAATCACTACTGCAATTCTTGTGACAATCCAAACTTGTGCCCAATCTCCTAGGAATATTGTAACCCAAGGAACAGCTTCTGTGTGGACTTTGGAATACATGTTCATTACATCATATTGTGAACCAATTGCACACATCATGATAACTACAATACCACCATAGAGTGTAATGTTTGGAATTGCTTCCAAGTACATGACAATCTTGTGACCTTCTCTAGCTAATCTTCTGATTCTAAGAACCATTGCCCAAACCAAATGGATGATTCCAATGAATAATGAAACTTTGAGAATATTGATTACTTGTTCAAATGTTAATTCTGCAACACTGAGAATGCCTACAATGAAACTAACAGAATGTAATGCTCCTCCTTCTTCAAGCAGTCCTTCTAATGGTCCCATATGATCAAGGTGATAACCAAACGCTTCTCCTGCACCAACTCCTGCAATTGCTGCTGAAGCACCAGAAATGGCAATCAACATTCCCCATCTGGAAAGATTACCTTGTCCTTTGAATTTGAATAATAATCCCATTCCCATTAACAATAATCCGTGACCTAAATCAGCAAACATCAATCCGTAGAAAATTGGCCACATAAGGGCAATCATTGGTGTAGGATCTGCTTCTCCCCTTCTTGGAATTCCTTGACTTTCTGTGATTACTTCAAAAGTTCTAACGAATTTTTTATTATCAAATAATGTTGGAACTTGTTCTTGGTGTTTAGGATCTGTAATTTCTTCAGTAATTGAAGTCCATTGGTTTGTAATGCTCTTGAACTTCTCTTCCATCTTACTTGGGATGAATCCTTGAATAAGTGCAAAATGTTTAGTTCCACCTGGTTTTCTCAAAGTCTCAAGAACGTCTTTTGCAACAAGTGCCTCTTCATGTAATACCAGAATATCGCGTCTGATGTTCTTTGTGATTTTTGCAATCTGCTTTGCAATTTGTGCCTGCTTTGCTGTGAGTTCTTTTAGTTTTGCCTCAGCAGTGGCATATGCCTCTGATGGAATCTGTGACATACCATCAGGTATTGAAAATGGATTTGCGTTGAATCCTCTAAGTACCTTTAGTGCTTTTTCAGAATCATCTACTCCACAAATTACCAAGACTGCTGCTTTGTCTTTACTTTCTAAATCATATTTGTAAAATGTAATGCCTTCTAATGCTCTGCTAATTTCTTCAAAGTCTGCAGAATCAATAACAAAGAGATTTGTGTAGAAGTATTTCATCAATCCAAATCCTGTAAGGTCAATGTTGAGTTTTTTGGCAATTTCGAGAGTCTCTTTTAATGAACGATATTCTTCAATTCCTCGTTTTGTGTCTGCTTGCTCTTCTAGGAGTTTTGCTGGCTCATCAATTACTGATGGAGTTTTCTTTTTGAGATCTTCTACCATGTCCTCAATCTCTCCAATCTCATAATCCTTCTTTTTGATCATAGTTCCTTTGAACAAGATCTCTAGAATTCCTACAGTTGGTGGAACTCCTAGTCCTTTAACCACATCATCAATTGCTTGGTAGGTTTTTTGTGCCTCTAGAAGAAGATCATCGATTTCTGGTGTGACTATGTCATTTTCAGTATCGATTTTATGAAACCATTCAAATTCTGTTAGTCTGGAAATTGCTTTTGGAGACTCGCTTCTTGGTAAAATTACACTTCCAAGTTTCAGATCGGCTACTACCAAGATAATCCAACGGTAACTCCTTTGATTTTAATATCTTTCTGAATTGGCAAATTCCCAAACATTAAAATCTATTACGGATTTACGCGACTCATTGGCAAATTCTGCTTTAGAAACCACTATTAGCAAAATTCTTGAACAAACTGAAAAGTCCGTCATTTCAAATGTTGAATCTGCCCTAAATGAGTCCCTCAAAACCCTTGATGATTCTGTTCCTAAATTAGAACAAGAATATGATAAAATTCTCGCAGATGGAAAGAAAGAGGCAGACAAAATTGAAAAACAGATTATGGGAAGTGCCGATATTGAGGCTAGAAACAAGCAGTTAATGGCATTAGAAGATGCAGTCAACAAAGTATTTTCAAAAGCACTTGATCAAATTGCAAATGCTGATCGCAGTGGTGATTATTCGAATTTAATTAAAACAATGATTGAAGAAGCAACCAAAATTTTGGGAACTTCAGAAATTACAGTTTCTACAAACGCAAAAGACAAAGACGTAGTTCAATCAACTTTATCTCAATTCTCAGGAGCTGAATTGTCCTCTGATACAATTGATTGTCTTGGTGGAGTTGTTGTAAAATCAAAAGATGGTGCAATGACATTTGACAATACGATCGATGCAAGAATTGAACGTCTGAAGCCTTTAATAAGGAAAGAGATT
>JACENB010000150.1 GCA_013867245.1 Nitrosopumilaceae archaeon | reverse complement strand
GAACAAGAACAAAATAATATTACAAAATACAGAAATTCTCAAAATTCTGTTAGAGGAAAAGATTTAGTTTCATTAATGGATTTTCACAAATCAATTAAATCACAATTAAAGAATTGTGGATATTTTTATGAAATTCAAGCAGGCTCATTTGACACAAAAACAAAATCAAAGCAATTAGAATATGGAGGAGATATAGCTTACAATAATTATCTTCCAGATAATCATAAAAAAGTCATTGTAGCAAAAGACGCGATTCAATCATTAGTTGCGGGAATTGAACAAAGACCTACTGAAGCATACAGTTCTCCTGCTCAATTTCTTCCAAGAGGTAGTAAATATGATCAAATTTTTAATGATAATCTAAAAGATGATTATAGAATCATTCTATATCCATATCTTGTAAAAGAATTTGCAAAAAAGTCTTTGAAATATGGAAAACAAGGAGGTCATAAAACAAAAAGATATGCCACATTATTCTTTGTTGCAGTATATTTCAGAATACTTCATAAAAAAATTTTAGAATCAAAAGGAGATTTCAAATCAGATATAAGAAAATTAGAGCCAATTTTTCATAGTTTCAAGCTAAATAGTAGAATTTTAAAACTTTCAGATGTAATTGTGACAAAATTTCTAGAAGATACAGTAGTAGATGATGAAATTGAATTAGCAAATACAAAACATAATTTCTTCTCTCAACATGTATGGAATGACACAATGCTCAGAGTGATAGATAAAAAAATCAGACAAGAAGAGGATGAAATTATGGCACTTAAAAAAATTGCAAATAATTTATTTTAATTTGAAAGGCAGTAGTCTAACCAAGTAAAAATCTTGCAGGAGGTTTACATTGGTTAAACTAGCTACCTAATCTAATGAGAAATATCTATTATTTAACATAATTTTCTCATTTGAGAAGAATCTAGTATGTTTTTTATATCGATAAAAGAGAGAAAAAAGCACATTGGGATTGAAAGAAAAATGCACTATTTGTAACGAGAAAGTAAAACAACGCTATAATCCAATGAATGAATGGGGAATAGAAGGAACAATGTGCGGAAAATGTTATTCAAAAAAAGTTGATGAGTATTATCCAGGGGATCATATTAGAGTTAACAAAGATTTAGATTAAGTTTATTCTGTCTTTGAATATTTATTTACACTAAAACAATTCCATACAAGCGGATCATCTTTAACATCTTTTTCCTCTAAAAATTTGATATCAGTAATAGTTTTTTTTCTTTTCAATAAATTTACTTGAAAACTAGAAAACACTTTGCAGCTGCAATCATTCCACAAACAAACATCATCATCGCCTTCATCATGATCATTTGCTTCATGACCACAACTGCACAAATCACCTTTTTTTGCATCGCTAAGAGATTTTTCTGTATACTCTCCTAATCTGAGATAAGCTTCGCCACCGCTACCTTTTTTGAATCGTTCATAGTGTTCGGATTTTGGCAATATTTTAAAAAAAGCTAAATTTGTGTTAGGTTTTTGAGAATCTGAACCCATGATAAACCAATAATCATTTTCCATTTCAACGAATCGAATTTTAATTGATGGATCTACCCACCAATGAATTGTATCATGCCAGATAGAAGCTGATTGTTTTCTATCAGCTATTAAAGGAACTACATTCATTCTAAGATCATAGTACCTATATGCAACACCTACAAAATCATCAAACCAAGGTATTGATGATTCAGAGGACATTATACGAAAATACAAGCAGAGCTTATTTATCTGATCTGTATCAAATGTAATACCCTTATATCGGAGTTTTTCACTATACACCACATGGTAGCTTATAGAACTAGTATGCAAATTGTTGCAGATCTATTGACAGCGACCCAATTATCAGGTCAAGAAGGTATCAAAACAACATCCCTACTTACAAAGGCAAATTTATCACATTCAAGACTATCAAAATTTCTAACAAATTTGACTGGTGCAGGTTTAATCAACAAAATTGAATATGATGGAAAAAATACCTTTGTTATTACCTCTAAAGGAAGACAATACTTAGAATCATATGCTAATTTTTCAAGTATTGCTGAATCATTTGGTCTAGAACTTTAATTTTATTTCTTTTTAGATCTTTTTCTTTTAGCCTCACGTTTCTCTCGTGCTTTTTTGTCTTTGTATCCACCGTAAAATAGAATAAAAATTATTCCAGCAATTGAACCATAAAATAATAGAAGAAATGGTTGTTCACGAACTTCTCCAGTTGTTGGCGATATCCATGAAATAATTATTCCTACAACCATGAAAATTAAGATTACTGTCAGATACTTGTCCATGTAATACCTATTTTACAAAACCATATATCTTTTTGATTCTAGAAAGAGGATAGAAAAACATGTCAAAAATCTTAGAAATTATAGGAATAGTACTTGTAGCAATAATGAGTTTAGCCTTTGTTGGAGCATTAGATACAGTGATACCACTTGGAATTGAAAATGGATTATCACCTTTATTTTGGGGGTGTGCAGGTGCAACTCTAATGATCATTTTGTATAGAAAGAAAAAGAGAAAACAAGCAGGTTTAGAATAAAATTATTTTACAAAAAATTATCAAATGATCAATAATTTATCAACCGACAGATCTATTAAGGAGCATTTTAACAAAGTAAAAGGGAACATGACAGAAGAAACTAAACAATGGTGGATTGGTTTAGGTAAAGAATTAGAAGTGGATATTGAAACATTAGATGAATAATTCAATATTTTGTCAAAATATTTTATAGATTTAATATTAGATAAAGCCTTGAACGGGATCTGAACCCGCGACCTACTGATTACGAATCAGGTGCTCTACCAGGCTGAGCTACCAAGGCACGTTTGGATTAATCCATCAGAGTTAATAAAAAGCCTTTCTGACTTTGAATAATTGAAAAAAACAATATCAGGAATCAGAGGAATATTTGGAGAAGATCTCAATCTAAAAGAAATAATTGAATTTACTAATAATTTTTCATCATTAATTAAATCAGGAAAATGTGTAGTAGGAAGAGATACGAGACCTTCTGGAAAGATAATTCAAGATACTGTTAGTGCAGTTCTAATGAAAAATGGAATTGATGTATTTGATTTAGGGATGGTTCCTACACCGGTAGTTTTTAGAGAATCAAGAAAATACGGTGCAGGAATAATAATTTCTTCATCCCATAATCCAATTGAGTGGAACGGGATGAAATTCATTTTAGAAGGAAGAGGAATCAATGAAAAAGAACTTCCCAGTATAATTAATCATCAAAAAATTTTGAAAACAAAAATTGGTAAAATCAATAAAATAAAATCAGCGTATGTTGAAGACGCCAAAAAAATTATTGGAAAAATATCAAATTCACCAGAAATAGTAATTGATAATGGAGGAGGGGCGGCAAAAGACTTTGTAAATGATTTGTTACAGAATATTGGATGTGATGTAGAAATGATCAACAAAGATCTTTTGGGTTGTTCAAGAGGCCCAGATCCCACTTCAGAAGAATTAATTGAATTATCCAAGATGACAAATGATAAAGAAATCGGATTTGCATTTGATTTAGATGGAGATCGCCTAGTTGTTGTCAGAAATGGAAAAAAACAGACACCAGATGTAACATTAGGTTTAGGTGTTGCAAAATCATTAGAATTAGGATACAAAAATTTTGT
>JACENB010000074.1 GCA_013867245.1 Nitrosopumilaceae archaeon | reverse complement strand
AAAGTGTCAAACTTGCCTCACTGGGCATAGCTCATAGTTTCACCAATGAAATTTTAATATAATCCCTCAATATCAAAGCCAATAAGTGAAATAGATGTCCGTTGATATGGCAGTAAAAGTACTGGATGAGAGTATCAATCAAGTTGTATTGATAAAACTCAAAGGAAACAAGACCATTAGAGGTAATTTACTCGGTTTTGACCAACACATGAACCTGCTACTTGATTCTTCAGAGGAAATTCCTGCTGAAGGCGATTCAAAAGGCCTTGGAACCATTGTAGTCAGAGGAGACAATGTAGTTATGATTTCTCCTCCACCAGCACAAAATTAGGTGATATGGAATGGTAAAAGGTACAACTTCTATGGGTGGTTTTACAAAGAAAAAAGTTCACATCAGATGCAGAAGATGTGGTAAAAACTCACTTCACAAACGTCATCACCAATGTGCGAGTTGTGGATTCCCAGAGGCCAAAAGAAGAAAATATTCCTGGATTAAATGGTACACATAGATGCAAGAAATTGCCCTTATTCTTAGTTCATTAGCCGGTGTAGCTACAGCTGCTGCTGTACGAAAAATGCCAAGAGATAAAAATCAATTACTAAGTCTTGGTGCCAGTTCACATATCAAAAGTCAGATTAACTCATTAAAAATTGAAAAAGATATCTTAACAAAAACAATTTCAAGATTATATCAAGCAGACTCAGAATTCTCAAAAATTCAAAAAGACAAATTGCTATTAAAATATCAACATCAATTAGGAATTGTTCTAGCAAAATTAGAAAAACTTGAACAGGCAAGTAAACATCCAGACTTGGGTCCAGTAGGCGATGGCTTGATCACATTGATGGATCAAAAATTATCAAAACTTGATGACAGATTGTATGAACTATCATCAAAAATGGCAACTGCAAAAGTTGAAGCACCAAAAGTAAAAGAACCAGAAGTCAAAAAAGAAGTAAAACAATCAACATCAATCAAGAATACATTCAATTTTGAAAAACCAAAAGGAACAGAGCCAGTAACAATACCTGCAACAAGATCACGACAATCATTTGAATTAACTACTTTAACAAATATTTCAAGAAAAGAACCAAAATTCCCATTATTTGAGAAAGAAGAAAAACCAGTTCAAAGACAAATGCCACAACCAAGACTAATCCAAACTGAGTTAATCAAACCAAAAGAAGAAATTGTAAAAGAAATTGTTCAACCAAAACCAAAAGTTGAGGATAAAATTGAGATTATTCAGGAAGTTATATCAAATCCTGAGCCTAAAGTAGAGCAAAAACCAGACATCAACAAAGAGGTTGCTAAAATTACAGAGCACAAGGCACTTCCAGAGCCAGAAACACAAAAACCAGAACCAACATCAGCAGACGATGTTGATGATGACATTGACGATTTAGATAAAATCAAAGGAGACATCATGAAAGTTCTATCAAAGCTTGATCAAGCAGAGGTAGAGTGATTGTCGTACGATGATGCCATCACGGCATTATCAAGTAATGCATTAAAATTTGTAAAAGATGATTATGTTATTGGTTTAGGTAGTGGAAGAGCAGCTACTGCACTTGTTAAATCACTTGGAAAATTAATCAAACTAAAAAATTATAACATTAAAGGAGTTCCAACATCATTGCAAATCAAATTGATTGCAGAAAAAGTTGGAATACCATTGGTCGAAGCGGATCAAGTGGAACATATTGATGTAGTATTTGATGGTGCGGACCAAATTGATTCTGAAAAATTTGTAATCAAAGGCGGAGGAGGAGCTTTACTTAGAGAGAATATTTTGTTTAGTCTTGCAAAAAAAGTTGTAGTTATGGCAGATAAGACAAAATTTGTAAAAAACTTTACAAGAACTGTTCCAGTAGAAGTGCATCCACTTGCAAGAAATTCTGTATCAAATGCTATTAAGAAATTAGGAGGTAAAGCACAATTACGTTCACTTGATAGAGGTTATCCGTTTTTTACAGAAAATGGAAATATTATCTTAGATTGTGATTTTGGAACAATAAAAAATCCAAAAGCATTGACACAAAAAATCAAAGCAACTACGGGTGTTTTAGAATCAGGAATTTTCCTTAGAAAGCCAGATGTTATTTACAGGGCAAAGACTGGCGGAAAATTCGATATGTTATAGATGAAATTCTTAAATCCAAAAATCACGTATATTATGCGTGGCTACAAGTGAGGATCTCAGAAATGATATTCTAAAGGCTACAGAAGAGCAGCAAAGATTAATGGAATTAAGAAAGCCATTTCTAGGCTCAAAAGATAACGAGGATCAGATGAATGCCTTCCGAATTACCACTCAGATCATGAAATATGAGGATTTCATTAGAGATACGGAAAGACAACTAAGAACTATGAAGTAATCTAAGAAACAAACTGAAATCTATCTTCTTTGTATCCATCTTGTAATTTTCCAATTATTGGAATCTTATTTTCACAAAATTTGCAACAATTATTTTTGTCTAGATTCCATTCTCTTATACTAAATCCATAACGATTTACAACAATATTATTGCAGTCGGAACAATACGTGTGCTCCCATTTGTGTCCAGGAACATTTCCTAAATACACATACTTTAGTCCAACTTCTTTTGCAATCTGATAATGTTTTTCCAATGTTTCTACAGGAGTACTTGGATAATCCATCATTTTGTAATCTGGATGAAATCGTAGAAAATGTATTGGCATTTCTGGTCCAAATTCATCTAGAATAAATGTTGAAAGTTTTTTTGCATGTTCAAGATCATCGCCAACTTTAGGAACAATCAAATCAGTTATTTCGATATGAATATTGGTTTTATCTCGAATTTCTAACAAAGTATCAAAGATTGGTTGAGGATCAGGAACTCCAATGAATTTTCTTGTAAATTCTTTTTCCGCATTTCCTTTGAAATCAACAGTAATTCCATCAAGAAATTGATTCATCATAGAAACTGATTCAGGAGTATCATATCCATTTGACACAAAGACATTAAACAATCCTTTTTTTCTTGCAGCAAGACCACAATCTTTTGCAAATTCAATAAAGATAGAAGGCTCATTGTATGTGTATGCAATTCCATGTGCACCATATCGAATTGCAGTATCTACAACCTCATCAGGAGTCATGTCAATTCCTTGAACTTCTCGTCTTTGACTGATATCAGAATTTTGACAGTATCTACAAAGCCAATTACATCCAGTTGTAGCAATTGAGTATACTTTACTTCCCGGAAAATAATGAATCAAAGGTTTTTTTTCAATCGGATCAACATGGCCAGAAATTACCTTTCCGTAGGCATAAAGTTGTAATTTTCCATCTTCATTTCCACGAATTCCACACAAACCAATTTGCCCTTTGCCAATCTCGCAATATCGTGCACACGCAGTACATCTGACTTTGTCATCAGGTAGTTTTGTGTACAACTCAGCTTCTTTTCCGAGAATTGAAGTCACGCTTTTTATGGCAATTTTGTGTATTTAACAAGTATGACTCAATCTCAAATCTCAGATTCAGATGGAAAAGAATTAGTCAAAATGGCAAGAAACACAGTTACCAAATTCATCAAAACAAATGAAAAAAATTTTAATTCAGATTTTGATTCAAAATTCAATTTTAATTCAGGGGTATTTGTGACATTAAACAAACAAGATGACCTAAGAGGATGTATTGGATATCCAGTTCCAGAAAG
>JACENB010000129.1 GCA_013867245.1 Nitrosopumilaceae archaeon | reverse complement strand
TTTTATCTTCTCTTGCTGCATTGAGATCTGGAACTGATTTAGTTTACACATGTGTTCCAAAAATTAATGTAACTTCAACACGCTCTATCTCTCCAAATCTAATTGTAATTCCTTTAGTTGATCAAAAATTAACTTTAGGTGCGGTAAAGAAGCTTATTGGTGCATTGCCACGTAATTTACATTCTGCAACAATTGGTATGGGTCTGGCAATTCAAGAAAAAAATTCATTGTTACATCTTGTAAAATCTCTGTTGGATAGAGATGTTAGATTGTCTTTGGATGCTAGTGCATTAATTCCTGAAGTATTGCCTCTTTTAGCTAACAAAAATGTTCTAGTCACCCCACATGCTGGAGAATTTAAGAGATTGTTTGGTGAAATTCCTTCTGATTCACATCCTGAAAGAATTCAGTTGGTTGAACAAAATGCTTTGAAATACGGAATTACAATTTTACTAAAAGGTCCTACTGATATAATTTCTGATGGAAATGTGACTTATCTTTGTAAAAAAAATACTCCCGCAATGACTGTTGGAGGAACCGGTGATGTGCTATCTGGATTAGTTGCGGGATTGCTATCTACAAATCGAAATTGTTTGGAATCTGCAGCATCTGCAAGTTTCATTTGCAGTGTAGCTGGTAAAAACATACAAGAAAAATTGGGTCTTCACATGACTGCTATGGATTTAATTGATGAAATTCCTTATGTTATGAAACCATTTGATAAAATAATCTGATCACTATGAATGCTTTAAAACATGTAGATGCTCACATGGATGATTTAATTTCTGATCTTCAAAAATTAATCCAACAACCTAGTGTATCTGCCAAAAATGAGGGAATTGAACAATGTGCACAACTGGTTCAAAAATTATTGAAATCATCTGGTCTTAAATCAGAAATTTTAAGATTGAAAAAAGGTGTTGCTCCTATAGTATTTGCTGAAATTAAATCAAAATCTAATCCTGATAAAACTTTGATGTTTTACAATCATTATGATGTTCAACCTGCAGAGCCATTTGATTTATGGGATGATCCTCCGTTCAGTGGGGTGCGAAAAGGAAATAAAATTTTTGGGCGAGGTTCAACCGATGATAAAGGTGAATTGATTACTAGAATTAAAGCAGTTGAGTCATTCTTGAAAACAACTGGCGATGTACCATGTAATATTAAATTTGTAATTGAAGGTGAAGAAGAAACTGGTAGCGCACATATTGAAGAATATTTGAAAAAATACAGAAAAAAATTCTCTAATGATGGTGTGATTTGGGAATTTGGTTATGTTGATGCAAAAAATAGGCCTATCATTGGCTTGGGTATGAAGGGATTGTTATTTGTTGAATTATCTGTTCAGGAGTCTATCCGAGATGCTCATTCTAGTTTAGCTGTGTTAATAAAAAATCCTGCATGGCGATTAATTGACGCTGTCAAAACATTACGTGATTCTGATGGAAAAATTCTGATTAAAGATTGGTATGATGAAGTTACTCCATTTTCAAAAGAGGATTTGAAATTAATTGAGAAAGAACCATTTGATCAAAATGTTTTCAAAAAAGAATTTGGAATCGATAGTTTTGTGGGCAATAAAAAAAATCTTGATGCAAAAAAGGCTTTAGTTGGTGATGCTACTTGTAATATTGCAGGATTTGTTTCTGGTTACACTGGTGATGGTGCTAAAACTGTTCTTCCTGGTAGCGCTTTAGTAAAAATTGACTTTAGATTAATTCCTAAAATGGATCCTAAAAAACAAGTCATTCGATTAAAAAAACATCTAAAATCACATGGATTTTCTGATGTAAAAATTAAAATTTTTCATGGAGAAGCTGCTGCTAGAACTGATTCTACTCATCCTTTTGTGTCTCAAGTAAAAACTGCAGCAGATAAGGCCTTTGGAAAATCTATTTTGAATGTTTCAAATGCTGGGACGGGTCCGATGTACCCTTTTGTTGATATTTTGAAATCTCCTTGTATTTCCATTGGGAGCACCTACATGTTTTCTAGAATTCATTCTCCAAATGAATTTGCACGTATTGATTTGTTAAAAAAAACTACAAAGTGTATGTGTTTGATTATGGAAAATTTTGGAAAATATTAATGCAGACATCGAGGAATTTTTTTAATTATTTGCGATAATGAAATCCTTCCTGGCCCTGCAACAATTATCACTAATGCAACTGCAAGTAAAATCAAATCAAATTCTATGCCTTTGTCGCCAGTAATACTTTGGGCTCCTTTTACATGAAATATTGCACCTACCATAATTATTGAAATAATTGATGCTGAAATTCTATTCAAAACTCCGATAATTAACAAAATTCCTGGTATCACTTCTGCCAAGGCAATAATTATGGCTAATTCTCCAGGAATCCCCATCGATGAGATCCATGAAACAAATCCCTCATTGCCAAATTTACTATATCCATGAACAATGAAGATTACTCCCATTGCTAATCTTAGTCCAAAAAATACTGTATCATTCAAGATTTTTTCTTTGATTTCTGCAGTAGTCATTTACAAAACTCTTATTTTCTATTTTCATTAAAACCCTCTGATTTGTTTGGTTAATGAACCAGTTATTTTTGTAAATTCTTTATGCGCATGATCTATTGTTTTTAAATTTTAGCCTCAAATTTCTTCTACATTGTAGAAAGCCCTTTATTATGTGACAAAATTATTTTAAATATGTCAATGTATATGCCAGGAGCAACTGCAGTTGGAGTTACTTTTGACGGTGGCGTAGTTTTTGCTAGTGAGAAAAGGATCGCATTTGGTAATTTTCTTGTTAGTAAAACAACAAAGAAAACTTTCTCTATTACTGATAAAGTTGGTGCCACGTGTGCTGGTCTTGTTGCCGATATGCAAATTTTAACTTTACAAATTTCTGCTCTTGCTAAAATTAGAAAAATGGATATCAAGAGAGATGTTCCTCCAAACACTGTTGCTAAAATGATGTCAAATATGATGTATGAGAGAAGATACTTTCCATTATTGACTCAGGTAATTGTTGGTGGTGTAGTTGATAAACCAGTGATGTATACTCTTGATCCTTTAGGTTCTGTACTTCCTGATGAATATGCTGCAGTTGGTACTGGTGCTGAAATGGCACTGGGTGTATTGGATCCTCAATTCAAAGAAAATATGACTAAAGATGAGGCAGTAACCCTGGCAAAACATGCAGTTCGTGCAGCATCCCTAAGAGATTCTGCTAGTGGTGATGGATTAGATGTTCTAATTATTACTAAAGATGGAACTGAAGAATTTACTGAAAGTATAAAGTAATTTTAAATTAATCGTAAATAGTTTTTCCAGTTTCCCAAAATTTATCTGAAATATAATGTAGATTTTGTATTACTTCGCCTTTTTCCATACTTTCCAATTCTGAACTAGAAACAACCGATTTTCCTACTGCTAGGAATTTGTGATGTGTTTCTTCTACAATGCAAACTAGCTTATCTTTTTCAAATTCTGTAAATTTCTTAATTCCAGGCCTCATAAGATTTGCTCCTTTGCACATGAATTTCACTGCACCCATGTCCACTTCTACGTTGGGAAATTTTTCTAAAATTGTGGTTTCCGATAAAAATGGTAAATAGTCATTCTCTATTTTTAAAATTTTTAATCCTTCACCTGTAATTATTTGTGCATCATCTAAAATTTGATGCACTCTTACATTTTTCATTTTAGGAAATTCCATATTCCATTCTTGTGAGATTTTTTTAAGTAATGTTGATGTCTCACTTTTTGAAATTAAATTTGATTTCAATTTTTTGCAATCTCTTGTCTGATGTCTAGAAGATCTCTTAAAATGGAGCTTGCCGTTTCTGTTCCTCCTGCTCCTTTACCAATAATTGTTTGAGTTCCAGAATGTTCTGATGTGAATGCAATTGCATTTAATGTCCCATTTACTCCTAAAGGATCATCTTTTGGTACTTCTTTAGGACTAACCATTAATTCCTTATCACAAGAAGCAATTAATTTTAATACTGAATTATTTTTTTCTGCCTTTCTGATATCTTCAATTGTTACTTTTCGAATTCCAACACATTTGATGTCTGGCATAGTTACTTTCATACCCATTATCCAATTTGCAAGAATAACTAATTTTGCTGCGGCATCTAATCCATCTAGGTCTAAGGATTCATCTGCTTCCACATATCCTTTGTCTTGTGCATCTTTTAATGCATCATCAAATGATAAACCTGTAGCCATATTTGATAAAATGTAGTTTGTTGTACCATTAAGAATTCCAGCAAACGATGTGATTTTTTCTCCTCTTAAACTATTTTTGGCATAATCCAATATTGGAGTGCCTCCACCTACGGTTCCACTAAATTTGAACATTACTTGATTGTATGTTGCTAATTCCATTAGTGATGGAAATGCTAATGCTAATGGACCTTTATTTACTGAAATGACATGCATTCCTTTTTTCATTGCAGTTGTAATGTGTGTCATACCTGGTTCTGCATCTTTATAATTACTAGCTGTTGTTTCAATTAACACATCTGCTTCAACATTTTTTAAAATTTCATTACCTTTCATACCATTATTTTTTTCTGAATAATTTTTTACTGTTCCAAATTTTTCTTTTACTTGTATCAGTTTTTCTAAATCTAGTCCTGATTGATCAATGGCACTACCTTTACTATCAAATACTGCTAATACTCGTGGTTTCAATCCGTATTTGGAATACAGTTCTTCTTCTCTTGATTCAAATAATTTTATTAAACTCTGAGCAACTACTCCAAAACCACATAGTATGATTCTCATATCTTTTTCTCCTGATAATTCACGTTATTGTGGTTCATTTTATTTCTCTTTGATTCCTTAACCTTAATTGTGTTTTATTAATAATTTTTGAATAGAATTTATTTAAAAAAATGATTAATTTCTAGATTAATTTGTGAATTATTCATCTTTTTCATGTTTCAATGAAACTGAATTAATACAATATCTTTGATTTGTAGGCTTGGGGCCATCATCAAACACATGTCCTAAATGTGAACCACATTTTTTACAGTTAACCTCAGTTCTTACCATTCCATAGTCTGTATCTGAAAGATATTCTATGTTATCTTCTGAAACTGGTTGCCAGAAACTAGGCCATCCTGAACCTGAATCAAACTTTGAATCTGATGAAAACAATTTCTCACCACAACAAACACATTTGAAAAATCCTTCTAATTTGGATTCATTGTACTTGCCTGAAAATGGTGGTTCAGTTCCATGATTGATACAAATTTCATATTGTTCTGGAGTTAATTCTTTTTTCCATTCTTCTGGATCTTTTTCAATTTTTTCTGTCATGACTTCTCTATGTTTTGATATTATTATAACATTATTTTATTTCTTGATTTTTTTCCTTTTTTCTTCTGTTCTTTTTTCTGCTTCAAATCTTTCTAGATCGTATTCTTTTAAATCTACAAATTTCATAATTTTACTAAGATTTGGATGTACTTTGTTAATTTGATTGTACATATTTTGTGCAACTCGTCTATAATCAATATGACCTTGAGGTATTGTTCTTAATTCGATTAAATGACATGCTTCTCTTAGATTTAATTTCATAAAATATGGATAATTATATGCAAAATTTACTACATACTGACTTTGTTCTGGAAATTTATTTCTAATTTTTTCAAAAGTCTTTTTAGTATTATTCATACATTCTTTGAAATCTTTTTCTAAACCAAGTATTTTGATTTCATTTGGTAATACATATCCATGATCTGTTGTTAGTAATTGTCTTTCTAATGTAAGTGCTCTATGTCTGTGAAAATCTCTAAACATTCCAAAGTTATTACACAAATCAAATGTATAGTATGTATTTTCAAATGCACGTGATGGTCGATGTCTTCTGTTGGTTCTTATTTTTATAAATTCGTTAATTATTTTGATTTTTTTTGCCTTGGGCATTTTTTTAACTTGTTTCATGATATTTTGAAATGATGTACTAGGTGATTGTTCATACATAATTGAAGTGATTATTTTGTCTAATGCTTGTTTTTCTGTTTCATAATCTACAATTTTTGTAATTGTCCCAATTTTTGGATTTGATTTAATTTCTTTTAATGTAATGGTCTTTGATTTATTTTTCACATCCTTAAGATATTTTTGAAATGCCTTTCCATATTTGTCGTCTGCTCGCCTAACAAATGACTTGATTGTCGTATCTAATTCTTTTTTGATTTTTGAGGCTAATTTTTGCTCTTCATCTAGCTCAGATGAGCCTAGGATTGTAAGTAAATATTCAAATGCTCTTCCATTACCTGTAATTCCTACATTGGTTAATGTTGATGATGGAAGTAATCCTCGCAAAATATCTAATGCTTTAGCTTTTGTTGAACCTTTGTAAATCATATTCGCAGATTTAATGTCTGATTCGTTTTTTAATTTAGAAAATAATTTTTCCTTTTTATCAATTGAATCTTTAAAACTATATTTTTCAATTGGATATTTTTCTCTAATGTATTCTATCATTGGTTCTATGTTGTTTGAATATGTTTCAAAAGAAAAATTACAACTGTCTTCATATTCCGTAGCAAATTTTGAATTCATAATTTTCTCATCTCTGTAGAATCTGTATTTTCCATTTTCTTTTTTATTCCATGTTACATATCTTGATGATTTTTCTAAATATGATAGGCCTATTCTTCTATCTTCAATTTTTTTTACTGCTATGTTTGACAATCCTTCAATTGCAATTTGTGCTTCTCCTAATTCTGCTACAGAATCATCTCCGTATTCTAACAGAACTCTGTCGTAGAATTCTTCCCCTCTGTTTTTATTTTTTAAAAATTCATCAAGAAAAATTCTTCTCATACTTTTGTCAGTTCTACTGTATCTTGACATTAGTGCACCACGATCAACTTGTTGTGGTGTAATTATTGCAAAAACATTATCTTCAGTATTTGAAAAGTGATCTGATAGAGTTTTTTTTTCAGTACTTGAAAATTCTGACAACATGAATAAATTATTTCACAATTATAATACTCTATTTCTTTTTTCCAATCTGAATTAGATCGGGAGTCTTATCTTTATTTTTGTCATTTCCTTTACTTTGCCATCTTAACAATACTTCTTTGAATCCTGATGCATCAGCTTCATTTTCAGTATACATTATTGTTGTAACCCAAAAACCTCCTTTTGCTGTTTTTCCACCAATTGAATTCATCCAAAAATCATTAGGTAATCCTTCCATTGCTTTATTGTCAGGTTCTTTTACTGCTGCATCCCATCTGCTTGCTACAAAACTTAGAATTTGATTAAGTTCTTCTCTTTGAATCATATTTCTACTAAAAAAACTCTAAATTTTAAAATTGCTCTTGAGCCCAATAATGGGATTTTGTGAATTTAATCTTACCAAAACTAAAAACATTTCTTACACTTTGTCGGTTATACAAATCTCATTAGTCATTACCATGACAAACGACGATATCGAAATAATCGGTAAAAACGTCAAAGACATGTACGGAACATTCATGGGTAAAGTCGTAGGAACAATCACTGAAATTGACGGTAGTATTCAATCCGTTGGTATTGACTGTGGTTCTCAAGGATTACAACAAATCCAATTTGAGCAACTTGTAGTTCAAGGTGAAAATGTAATTTTCATACCAAAATGGAGATTAGATTCCCAAAGACTAATTCGTGAAAAACAACTTACTTTACGTCGTCTAAAAGCATTGATGGATATTGTTTCAGAAAATGATGACATGAAAGCAGATGCAGAAATCATTCATGAAAAATACAAATTCAAACTTGCAACATTAGACGAAATGGAAAGTGAAATCAAATCTAAACTTGAGGAAAGATTGATTGAGTTGGATACACAAATGAAATCTGCAAAGATGTTATCATTTGATGCAAAAGTACAATTCAAAAGCAATGAAATCTCTGAGGCAACATTTGAAACTGTGAAATCATGCACAACTGAGGTAATTGAGCATGTAACACATGAACAATCTGAAATTTCAAATGTAAAGAGTAGAATTGCTGATTTAGAATTGGAAGTGCAAGAGATAACTGCTCCTGCAGAAAAAAATATTCAAGAATCTGCCGTTACATATCTGGAGACTCCTGAACCACAACAAGTGATTCAAACAATACTTCCAGAAGCACCAACAGAACCAATCGTAACACCTTCTGAACCAATTGAAGCTCAAGTATCCCCTATACCAGAGCCACCAACTGAATCTGAAGTGACATTTGCATTTCCAGAACCACCACAACAGGTGACATCAGAAACATCACATGACGACAACGATAATGATTGGCTTGCTAGAATGGAAGCACAATAATTTTTTTAATTTATTTTTTAACATTTAAAAAAATCTAATTTCATACACTTTTTGTTGACTGAAAAATATGAAATTGGATTAGGCAACAATGATGTGGATGTACGTAAAAATGCTCAATCTGATTTTATCTCTTTTTGGGATAAACAGGCTCATAATCTGACTTGGTTTAGCCCTTGGGAGCGTACTCTGGATTGGAATTCACCATTTGCCAAATGGTTTGTAGGAGGAAAAATCAACGCTTCATACAATACTTTAGACATACATCAGAAAACAAAGTCACAAAAACCTGCAATTCTGTGGGAGGGTGAAAATGGTGATTCTAAAATCTACACTTATGGTGATTTATTCAAAGAAGTTCAAAAATTTGCAAATGTCTTAAAATCTCTTGGGGTTCAAAAAGGAGATCGAGTAACAATTTACCTACCAATGGTTCCTGAATTACCAATTGCAATGCTTGCATGTGCAAGAATTGGTGCCATACACACTGTAATATTTTCAGGATTTAGTGCTGCTTCAATTAAAGATAGAATTGATGACTCAAAGTCTAAAATTGTAATTACTGCTGATGGTGGTTTTAGACGAGGAAAAATTGTTAAATTAAAAGAAGTAATTGATGATGCAATAAAGGATTTTGAATTTGTAAAAAATGTAATTGTATTGGAGAGAACCAAAAATGAAATTACCATTTCATCTAAAGATAAACTCTGGACTGACTTGATGCAAAACGTTTCTGATTCCTGTGATGCTGAAAAGTTAGACAGTGAACATCCTCTTTACATTTTGTATACTTCGGGTACTACTGGAAAACCAAAAGGTGTTTTACATGAAACTGGTGGATATCTTACTCATTTGTATTCTACATTTCAATGGGCATTTGACATAAAAGACTCTGATGTATTTTTTTGTACTGCTGATATTGGATGGGTAACTGGTCATAGCTATGTAGTTTATGCTCCATTACTTCATGGTGCAACACAAGTGATGTATGAAGGCGCACCCGATTTTCCTGACATGTCTAGAATGTGGAAGATTTTACAAAAATACAAAGTTTCTATTTTTTACACTACTCCAACAGCACTTCGAATGTTTATGAAATTTGGGGATCAAATTCCTAATTCTTTTGATTTATCTTCTCTGCGTTTACTTGGAACTGTTGGTGAGCCAATTAATCCTGAAGTATGGAAATGGTACTACAAAGTAATTGGAAAAGAAAAATGTCCTATTATTGATACATGGTGGCAAACAGAAACTGGTGGTATGATGATTTCTTCTTTACCTGGATTGGAGACAATTCCTTTGAAGCCTGGTTCTGGAACTTTGCCTATTCCTGGTGTAGAAATTTCAGTAGTGGATGAATTTGGAACTGAAGTTCCTCCTAATACCAAAGGATATCTAATAATTCGAAATCCTTGGCCAGGAATGCTTCAAACGTTATGGGGTGATGATGAGAAATACAAGACAGTTTACTGGTCAAAATACGCTGATTGTTACTATGCAGGTGATTATGCAGTTAAAGATGAAGATGGATATTTTTGGATTTTAGGACGTGCTGATGACGTTTTAAAAATTGCTGGTCATAGAATTGGAACTGCAGAATTGGAAAGTTGTATTGTTTCAAATGATAATGTAGCTGAATCGGCTGTATGTGGAATTCCTGATGAAATAAAAGGCGATGTAATTATTGCATTTGTTGTTTTAAAAGAAAATATTTCAACTGATAAATCGATTTTAGAAAAAGCACTTTTTAATCAAATTAGAAATGATATCGGTGCAATTGCCACCCCTAAACAAATCTACTTTGTTCCAAAACTGCCCAAAACTCGTAGCGGAAAAATTATGCGACGATTGTTAAAATCTATTGGTAGTGGTGAAACTATTGGAGATACTAGTACTTTAGATGATATTTCTGCAGTTACAGAAATTCAAAAAATTGTTGAAAACAAATCTTAAAAAATTATTTTAATTGCATTAAATTTATTTTTAACAACATTTCAAACATTTGTTTTAATCCTTCATATTCTGATTTTGACTCTTTATCTAATTGTTCATATTCATTTTCTTTAATTTGTTTTAATTTTTTATTTGATTCCTCAAAAAATTGTTTATATTTTACAATATTTTCTTCTGACATTTTTGTTAAATCAAAAATCACTGTATTACTTCCAATCAAATTTTTATTTTCATCATAAAGACTAGTTGCCTGCAATAATCCTGAAAATGTACTTTTGTCTTGTCTGATAAATGTAATTTTTCTATCTGTTACTTTTCCTGTTTCAAACCAAATCTTTAATGATTCATTCATTGATTCCCATGACTCTTTTGGTACATGCTCAAAAATTGGTTTACCTAAAATCTCTGATTTTGCATATCCTAAATTTGCTGCATATGTTGAATTACAGTCTAATATCATGCCTATTGAGTTGATACGTCTCCACATTATTGGAGCATCCTTTAGGGTTTTTCTTGCTTCTGTTTGAGGCATTTTTTAAAATTGAATGAACTAGTTATTAAATCAAAATATGTTAAAACCACTGATCTAGATTCTGACTCTTTTTTTCTAGTGCTTTTTTTAATCTGTTTAAAGTTGATTGAATTCTATCTTCAGAAAAACTTCTTTCTTTAACTAGATAATTTACAATCCCTTCATAATCTACTTCACTGAATGTAATCTCTTCAACTTTTGCCACTTCTGGATTTAGGAAAATTTTTCTTATTTGTTCAAACTCAATTTCATTTAACTGTTCTTGAATTTGAGGTATATCTTCAAGTCTCTTATGTTGTTTAATTAATTTTAATGCTGTTTTTGGACCAATTCTTTCAAATCCATTTGGATTAAAATCCGTCCCAATTAAAATTCCCACATCAATTAATTCTTCTCTGCTCATTTGAATTGATTCAAGTGTTTTTTGAGTTTCAATAATTTCTGGAACAACATCAATGTAGGTATTCCTGTTTGGAATTTTTCTTCTTCCACTACTTGTAAAATTTCTTACTAACTTCTTTGCCCCACATAAGATTGAATCATAATCTTGACTTGCTGAAGCATAAGCTTGTCCTGTATTTGTAAGATGTGCTGCAGTAGCTTCTCCTTCAGATGGTGCTTCGATGTATGGAATTCCAAAATGCGTTAAAAATTCTTTTGATTCTTTTACCATCCCATCTTTCATGCTGGTAGTTTGCTGTGCAAATTTTCTTGCATCCTCTAAATTCCCTTCTGAAATTGCCTTTTCATATTTTACAGTTGCATCTTTTTTGATTTGTTTTCTACGTTCAATTTCTGCAGTTTTAAGTGACGGTGGTTTTCCATCAAAAACATAGACTGGTTTGATTCCTAATGACAAAAAATTTACATTTCTGTATAATAATCCGCTCAAATGACTAGTGATTCTACCTTCTGAATCTGTCAACTGTAACCCGTCTGGACCTCTGATACTAGCTAAGAATTGATAAATTGCATTGTATGCATCAATTGCTATAATTTTATTTGAAAATGAGTCTAGTGTTGTTTTCTCTCGAATAACTAAATC
>JACENB010000123.1 GCA_013867245.1 Nitrosopumilaceae archaeon | reverse complement strand
GTCGTAGAAGGTGAACCAATTATCAAACCAATTCCATATACCAACATTGCATACCAATCAATCATAATTGGTGTCGGATATGTTATTACGTTTGCAACTAGACCTTGGCAAGTTATCTAAAATAACCCACTTTTTCATTTTATAGATACTCCTTACGCTTTGCGTTAAACTATCATGAACTTTTTATTTACAATAAACCAATAGAAAAAAATGTTAGATTTTAAAATTATCAAATTAAATCTTAACCAAAGTTATTTTTTTGGTGAAGTTGAATTTCGTTCAGATATTTACAAAGTAAATATCCAAAATGAAAGAAGAGGCAAAGTTCTAAAACTACCATTTCCAATAGAATCAGAAAAAGATAGAATTGTTGTCAGAGTTTCAGGACCTGAAGGAGTTCTATTTGTAGAAGATTTTCTTCCATACAAAGGAGAATCAGAATGGTTAGAAATAGACTCAAATGAGATTGCATTTTTTCTTGCAGATCACCAAGACCAATTAGATACAATTGAAGTAATGTATGAGTAAAAGAAAGGACTTTAAGGAATCCAAGTAAAATATTGACAATGATTTGGCCAGGTACTGGAGATCCATACAAAAGGAAAAAAGCAATCAAATTTCTTCTGATTAGTGCTGCAGTAGGGGGTATTGCAGTATTACTTACAACTGTAGGAGTAAATCCAATGATAGCCCAACAAGCACATAATGCATGTATACAGGACATGGATACTGATTGGAAAATATCATTTACTTTTGAAATGATTATGGATGGTCAAAAAGCAGAAGTTCAACCAAATATAGGAATTACAGATGAATGTCAAAGAGCAATTTACACATTATCTAATGACGGAACAGTTTATGCTGAATGGGTGGAAAACCCTAATTTTGAATTAGGTCATTTCCTATACATTTCCAAATTTCAAATCAGAGATATGGAAGAGTCAAAAACTGAAATTTATGTAAATGACAGATTAGCCGAAAATGGTCTTAAAACACCATTACAAGACAAATATCACTACAAAGCGGTATTTACTTCAAAGAATTACGACACATCAAAAGACAAAGACTTCTTACCACCACTACCAGAAAACTAAATCTATAGAATTTAGACTTAGTAAAATATTCAAAATAATTTTAGATATCAATACAACTAATTTCTAAAGTTGAAATTAAGTGGATGAACTAACTTGAAGATATTAAAAATAATGAAAAGATGAAAGGTGGTAATTTTACCAATATTTACCGTTGTCTGGAATAAGACCGATACCTTCTCTTTCAAAGTGTCTGTCTAATTCATCAACCCATCTCTCACGGTTGTCTTTGTAAGCCCATCCGTGTACACGCAACCAAAATGAGATTACTCCAAGAAGGAATACTGTGAACATGATGGTTCCGAAGATGTAAATCATTACATCATAGAATAATGGATCATAGTTTGGTCCTAATTGTCCTGTAAGTGTTGACAGGATACTTAGGAAAGTACCTACGATAGGAATCATAACATTTTTGCACTATTTCTGCGATATATACATTTCTTTTATTCTTACAAAGTACGAGATCAGTATCACTAAGAGAAAATAATAAAATGAAAAGGAAAAGTGAGGTTTGTTTTATCCTCTGCCCATTGCTGCGTATTTGCCAGATCTTCCTTTCAAGAAGAAAGCTCCTGCAATACCACCGAATACTGCACCTGCAATTACTGCTGCACCAACAACACCATCTGCACTAATGTATGGGGTTCCTGATCCAGCTGCTGGATTTGCATCAGCAGAAGCAACTCTTCGAGTTTGAATCTCAAGTGCTTCTTCTAAAGTATATGATCCGGTTTGTCCTTCGCTACCGACATTGCCCATGTACTGTGCGAATGCAACAGAACTTTGTGCAGAGAGTCCGATAGTGAAGACAGCGATTAAGGATGCTGCTAATAGTATTTTTGTATTCATACCTTTTACCTGTCGTTTTCCAGCCAGAGACTTATTTAACTTTTATTCTAAGCGTTATTTTTGCGACTAAATTGCGAGATCAGCAAAAGTAACGTTTAATTCTACTCTTAATGGAGCCAAGTTATGGGACGAATGCATACTCATAGACATGGAAAATCACATTCAATTAGACCAGCAACGTTACGTGCACCATCATGGATCACTTTAACACCTGCTGAAATTGAAGCCTTAGTCGTAAAATATGCTAAAGATGGTTTAACTCCTAGTCAAATTGGAATTAAATTAAGAGATCAACATTCAATTCCATTAATCAAACCAATTACAAAAAAGAGTATTGGTCAAATTCTTGAAGAGAATGATTTGAAACCAGAAATGCCTGAAGACTTGGAAAATATCGTTAACAAAGCTGTAGGACTTCAAAAACACCTTAAAGAAAACAAAGGGGATAATAGAAATGTTAGATCCTTAGAATTGATAGAAGCAAAGGTTCACAGATTATCGGTATATTATAAAAAAATCGAAAGAATTCCAAAAACATGGAAGTATAAATCAGTGGTTGCTCAATTAGAGTAATGACAAAAGTGTTTGAAGAATCATTATCACTATTCAAAGACAAAATTTCAGATTGTATTAAATCCAATAAATCAATTTCAATAACAACACACAATGATTGTGATGGATTAACATCTGGAAGTATAATCACAAAAGCGTTAATCAGAGAAGGTGCAAAATGTACAATCAGAACATCCAAAGAGTTTAGTAAAAATGTGGTTCAGTCATTTAAAACAGATTCAAGAGATTTTCATATTATAACAGATTTAGGAGGAGGTTTTGGAAATGAATTGAATCAAACAATAGGAGATAATTGGATGATTTTAGATCATCATCAAATTTCAGATGAAGAAAAAGAAAATGAAAATATCATTAATTCGTGGAAGTATGGAATTGATGGAGGTTCAGACATTTGTGCAGGTGGAATGGCATATTTTGCTGCAATGGCACTAAATGAAAAGAATTCAGATTTATCAGAAATTGCAGTAGTTTCAGCCTTAGGAGACAGACAAGATCAGGGTGAAAATAAATCATTTACAGGAAAAAATTTTGAAATTGCTAATATTGCTAAAGAATTAGGTCTAGTCGAAATAGATCTAGATTTGTTACTAGTTGGAAGAGAAACTAGACCTTTGGCAGAAGCCTTAGCCTTTACATCACAACCATTTATCGAAGGATTGACATGGAATAAAGAAGCATGTTTTTCACTTCTAAAATCATCAGGTATTGAATTAAAAGAAGAAGGGAGATGGAGGGTTCCATCAGAACTTAATGATGATGAGAAAAAAATAGTAATAGAAACTATTGCAAATTTCTCTTCAGAAAAAAATACAATAGAATTAAAATCTGAATTGATTGGATATACATACACATTTCCCAGAGAAGACAAAAGAAGTTTTCTTAGAGACGGTAGAGAATATTCAACAATGCTAAATTCATGTGGAAGGATTAATCGCTCAGGAGTTGGGATGGCAATTTGTATGGGAGATAGAAATAAGATCCTAATAGAAGGAGAGAAAATTCTAACAGATTATAGAAAAATGATTAAAGAATACATGAATGTTTTATCAAATGAGCGATGGCGAATTTCTGAAAGTGAAAATTGTGTGATGGTTAATGGCGAAGATATTGTTCCAGAAACGATGACAGGTAGCATATCATCATTAATTGCAGGATCACCAAAAAATGCGGGAAAAGTAATCATTCTCAGAACTAGAGCAGAAGAAAA
>JACENB010000122.1 GCA_013867245.1 Nitrosopumilaceae archaeon | reverse complement strand
ACTACCTTTATTGCTGGTGCACCAGGAACCTACCACTACATCTGTACAGTTCCTGGACATGCATTACAAGGAATGATTGGCGAATTTATCGTAGAATAATTTTGGCAATTCAATATCTCGCATTATCAACTTTAGTAGTTCTGTATTCATTGATGTTTATTGGTGGGTATATTTCTGCATCTGGTTTGGGACTAACTTGTCCTGAATGGCCACAATGTCCAAATGGATTCATGCCTTCAGAAGAATACTTTGTAGAATGGACTCATAGACTAATTGCAGCAACTGTAGGTATTTTGGTTATATCAACTATGGTTGCAAGTTTGATTAACAAGAATGCAGATTTGAAAATTAAAGTTACTAGTTCAATTGCAACTGCTTTAGTGATTACACAAATTACTTTAGGTGCTTTAGTAATTGACTTAAAATTACATGCAGTTTTAGTTTCTGTACATTTAGGAATTGGAATATTCTTATTTGCAATGGTATTGTTAACAACACTATTTGCATTCAGAATTGCAAAAATGCCAATGAAAGCTAAGATTTAGATTTTTTAAAATATTTTGGAAAGTAGATGTATCCCATTACAACTGCAAAAGTTAATGCTCCAACAGTAATAGCTACAATGAAAATTACTCCAAATGGACTTTGAGTTCCCATATTAAATGAATAAGTTAATACTCCTTCTGTATCGTCCATATCATACAAATCAATATAGACAATATGATTTCCTGAATATTTCCAAACATAGTCAATATCCCAATGTGCGTCATTGATAGTTGTTGGTGGAATTGCATTTACTTGTTGTTCATTATAGAATACTCTGATCCCCATTGTAAAACCATCTACTTCCTCAAAGTCAGCATCAGTAACTCTGACTAAAAATTGAGATGGTTCATTTAATTGTGGGAATTCAGGCGTGGTGGCTACTTGAACCCTATATCCTCCATAGAATTCTTCAGCTGAATTAAACAATGAATGAGCATATGCTGAATTCGTGGCTGAAGTTAATGAGATCAATATTATGAAGATCAATAACGTTGATCGCAGCTTAATCATACATTATACTCAATCAGAGATGAATATATTGTAAATCAATTCCCTTAAAGAAAATCTTCACAACCTTTAAATCATGATTGCCAAGAAAGCAAAATGTTGACCCTCGTAAGAAAATCAATCGATATCAAAACACCTGTAGAGAACGTCTTCACATACTTTGCTAGACCAGAACATGTTTCTGATCAAATCAAAAATGATACAGTTGGAATGACAGTTGTTCCAATGGATATCAAAGAAGGAATGGGTGTTGGTACAACATTTAGAATTATCGGTGACTTTAGCGGTAAACGTTTAGAGTGGGATTGTGAAACAACTGAATTTATCAGAAATGAAAAAATCGTTGCAAAACAAATCGAAGGTCCATTCAAACATTGGGAAATCACAAATGAATTCGAATCATTAGGTGATAATCTAACAAGAATCACAATGTCTGTTGATTATGAAATGCCATTTGGTCCATTGGGAGCAATTTTGGATAAAGCAAAATTTGCAAAATCAGCAGATAAAGGAATGGAAACTGCACTTTACAATGTTAGAGGATTACTTGAAGGAAACGGTTCAATTCCAGTGTACATTACACTAGATGCATATCAAAAACTTCTTGCAGAAAAGAAGAAGATGAACAATGTTCCAGTTTCAACTGCACTTACAGCAATTTTAGAAAAGTACAGTGAAATCGAAGCTAAAGCACAAAACTAAATTTTCATTTATTTTAAAATCTCAAGATTAATAACAACTCTAGGCATTTTTATTCAATGTGGGTCTATGGCGCAGCCAGGTAGCGCACCGGACTCTTAATCCGGTTGTCGAGGGTCCGAATCCCTCTAGACCCGCTTTAAATCAAATTTCTAAAATTCAGAACAATGATTATACTTTTTTTAATAAAGTAAATCTGGTATTTTCTTGTCCATAATCTTCATGTAAATCCACATCACTTACAAATTTTATTTTATAGTCTAACCATTTTTCACCCATATTGCGAAACTTGTGATTTTCATCAATTTGTTTTTCAGTTTTTTCATATTTTTCACAATGCATTATCCATCTTTTTGAAACTCGAAAAATTTCTGCAATTCCATTTTCTAGAACATCGTCGTCTAGATAATTCATTAATCCATGAGTGAAAACAAAGTCTATTGACGAGTCATCAAATGGAAGTTTTGTAATGTTGCCTTTTTGAAAATTTACATTTGGTAATTGTTTTTGCCCAATTTCTAATGCATGGTCATTTAGATCAATTCCGTGTAACTGAAATGAGTCTGAAAATAATCTTAAATCAATTCCAGTTCCACAACCAATTTCTAAAATACTTTGTACGCCTGGCAAAGAACTAGCTAAATCTCTGACATATTTTGCAAATTCTTCATTATACCGTGATTCGTTTTCATCTGCATAATTATTCCAAAATTCCTCATTGTATTTCATATTGTTTTTCAATTAAAGCCATATTTGTTATTGTTTGTTTTTCTTAATGTTGGCATTTGCATGGAATTAATTGTGTATCAAAAGTGCAATCATGAGGACCATCTGATTTTCCTTGTTTTGGAATATTTTTCATACAATCTTCATGACGTCCTTTCCTACAGAACCAACAAATTTCAGGTGTATCGCCAGTTGCACATAAATCCATAATTTCTGATATTTTTTTTGGGTAAAAAAGTTATTTGAAATTAGACAAAAGTTAACCATGGCAAAAATCTTTCATCTTTACCCATTACTACATCAGAAAATGATTTTTGTAATGCTTTAGTTACACTGCCCATCTTTCCAGTTCCAATTTTGACTTTATCTATCTGTGTAACTGATTTTACTTCTGCAGCAGTTCCTGTCATGAATATTTCATCTGCATTGTACAAGTCATCTCTTTCTAAATCACGTTCAATTACAAAACCACCATTTTCTTCAATTATTTGGATAATGCTATCTCTAGTAATTCCTTCTAGTCCACCAGCTGATAATGGTGGTGTTTGAATAATGTCATCTTTAATAATGAAAATATTTTCAGCACTTCCTTCTGCAACTTTTCCTAGTGAATTTAACATAATTGCTTCATCATACCCGTTATCCAATGCTTCCATTCTTGCTAATGCTGCATTAGCATAATTTGATGCTGCTTTTGCTTGCATTGGTTGTGATCTTGAATCAATTTTTATCCAACTGGAAACTTTACATTTTGCTCCAGAAAATTTCCCAGCTTTTGATTCTCCCATTTTCCATTCCCAACATGAAATTGAAACATCTACTTTGTTTGTTGTAGGTGTTAACCCCATAGTTCCATATCCGTAATATGCTAATGGTCTAATGTAAGCTTCTTTTAATCCACTAGCTTTAATCGTTTTTACAATTGCTTCTGAAATTTCTTTTTGAGAAAATTGCATTTTCATTGAGTATAATTTTGCGGATTTGAATAATCTTTCAACATGTTCTGGTAATCTGAAAATTGCTGAACCGTTAGGAGTATCATAACATCTGATCCCCTCAAAAATTGATGTTGAATAATGCAATGCATGTGTTAACACGTGAACTTTGGCATCTTTGAAAGGAACTAATTTACCATTCATCCAGATTTTTCCAGTTTCTATCATAGGAAATGAAAAAAAACCTCGTAATTTAAAGAGTTATCTTTATGAAAATTTGTTAATTTGGAAAATACATATCTGATTAATTTTTAATCATGATATGGAATGGACATTAGGCTTTATTGCAATAATCTTTCTTACTGTAGGCTTGATTGGTCAGGCATTTCAAATGCGTAAAATTCGTTTAGCTAATCATCCAGATGGAGAATTAGCCTCGCCAAATATTTTTACAAATAAGAGTAATTTCAAATGGTATGCAATCATAGGTATTGGCATTGCATGCTGGTATGTAGCTGAACGACTTTAAACTATATAGACTAGAATTAAATACTAATTTGCTCTACTAATAGTAGCGTGTTGTGGGTAACGCCGGACTAAATCTAGATAAAGAGTCCAAGAACAAACCCTTAATGGCGTTTACTGGTGAAAACCTGTAACGCCATCATTACGTTAAACAAAATTTATTTTTGAGATTTCATCATGAACTGCCATGATTGCTTTTTGAATATTTTCTTCTGCATCTTCAACAACAATCAATATTCTTGATGTCTCTTCTTGTGCATCCATATTCAAAATATTTAATCCAGATTCACCAATTTTTGCACTAGTTCTAGATGCAACTTGTTGAACTCTCCACATTTCATCTCCTATTAAAGTAATAACTCCTCTGTTGTATGTAATTGTAGCAAGTGAATCAAATCCTAAAAGATATTTTTCATTTCTTTTAACGTAATCTGCATCTAAAAATAATATTCTTGATAATTCTACTCCATCTTTTGTGAATGGTGATAAAATAATAAATTCACTATATCGTTTGTCTTTTTCTAAAGAAGTAAGTAATTTTTGTATTGAATTTGTTTCTATTCTAAATATGGCACAATTTTCTTTTCCTGTAACTATTTTTATCGGATGACCTTTTGATTCTTTTAGATTTCTTTCAATTGTAGTAATTTTTTCAGGATTTTTAATATTGGTAATTTTAATTGGCATATCTACACCGTGTTCTACAATTTCTTTAATTGCAATAGGATCTAAAATTTTCATTCCAAACATTCCAGCTAATCTTGCTTCATTGTATGATAATTGAATTACTTCTGTTAACCCATCTTTTACAATTTTAGGATCAGCTGATACTACTGAACTATCTTTTTCAAAATCTATACTAGTTTCATATTTTTTGTGAAATAGTATTCCCAAGTCTGCAGCAGTTCTATCTGAACCTCCTCGTTCATATGTAGTTGTGACATTATCAACTGTTTTTCCTATAAATCCACCAATTGTGACAACTTGATTTTCCTTAACTAATTGTTCAATTTTACCCATTTTGTCAATTGATTCAGATTTCAAAAAATTTGTTGACTCTATGTTGTTATCTGTAATTATTGGCCAATCATCAAATTCAACAGCATCTGTCTTAATCTCATTACTTCTAAGAATATGATTCATTACATGAGACATCAATATCTCTCCAGAAAATGCTAAAGCTCTAGATCTTGTTTCATCTGCAAATTGCTTATTTTGAAATGCATCTTCTAGAGCTTTTTGTGATTTTTCTAAATGTACATCTATAGCTTTTTGACAGTTTTGCCTGTTTTCTTCATTAACTAATTGAATAATTTTTTCATAACATGCTTTGACAATTTCTAATGATGGCTTAATTCCATTTTCTGCATTTTTTCCTTGTTCTAGAATTACATCTGTTAGAGAACGCCTTTTTCCATTGTGAATTGTTAGTGGTGCTGAAAATACAGTAATTAATTTAGAATTTATTTTTAAATCGTTTATTCTTTGAAGAATATGTGGAATTGATTCTCCATCTGAACCAATTGCACTTCCTCCAAACTTTGCAATAATTAAATTATTCATAGTAATGTCTTAAAACAAAATTGCCATCTATTAACTATTTGATTCTATTTTGTAAATTTCCTAATTATTTCAGCTGCTAATTCTGCACCATTTGTATTGATTCTATTTCTTTTTTCCTCCAATTTTTCTAAAATTAATTTTTCTAATCTGTTTATATCTTCAAACCTAAATCCTTCATTTTTAGAATTATCCTCTTGTTCAAAATGTCCTTTAATCGGGATAAATATGCCAGGCGTTCCGTATGCATTTACTTCATCAATTGTTGATTTTCCTGCAAGTGAAATTACTAAATCAGATGCATAAATTACTTCATGAAGGTTATTTACAAATCCTAAATTTCTTACATTCTCAAATTCTTTTGTAATAGATGGACCAGTAACTAGAATAATTTCGATATCTAAATTTAATTTTAAAATTGCATTTATTGATTTTTGAATCAAAAATAATCCTGCACTTGTACCGCCTACTGAAATAAGAATTGTTTTTTTACTAAATGAAAATTTATTCCTCAATTCTTCTCTCGAATAATTTGTTTTTCTAACAATTGGTCCAATTCTCTTAATGTTATCTGCATCTTCTCCGTCTTCTGGAATTATTACAACATCACAATTCTTTATTATGTTCATCATCGATTTATTCATCTTTTTTTCAATTAATGATGTGATACCTTTTGTAAATTTTGTTTCTAATACATCTGTAATCAAAATATTTGGAATTTTTAATTCTTGAGCAACAGTTAATGATGCAAAATCTTCATCACTTATTATAAATTCTGAATTATTTTGTTTAATTATTTTTTTTGATATACTTTTACAATTTTTATAATATTGATAATAATTCCATAACCATTTTGTTTGATTATTCAATACCCCATTTTCTACAACAAATGTTGGTGGATTGTAGACATCATCGACATTATGTTCCAATTTTTTTAAAATTTGAGCCGCCCCACTTCCTGTGACAAAATTTACTGAAAGATCTTTTAGATTATTTACAATTGCAATATCTCTAGTCACATGACCTAATCCAATTGGACTAGAAAAAAAATCACAATTATTCATAGTCTTAATCATTTTTTAACAGATTTCTATATTTTGCCATGTCTCAAAGTTTAAATGGATTTCAACGAGGTATGTTTCAGTGGGCTCATAGTCTAGCTCGGTTATGACGTCGCCCTTACACGGCGAAGATCCGGTGTTCAAATCACCGTGGGCCCACTCTCATAATATAATTATTAGACTACAATACGTCATTGCTATAAATAATAATAATCCTCTATCTGTTAGATGTCTTCTTTAACATTTTTTAGTTTACAGAAAAAATTACTAGTTTTAGTACTATCTACAACTTTAATTTCTATATCTACAACAACTGTAATATTTCTTAATTTTGACAAAATTTCAATTTTTCAATCACAACTTAATATCATTATCATTGGTATTTCTTTGATGATTGGATTGAGTATTTTGACATATTTCTTAGCAAAACGCCTTTCTGAACCTTTAGCAAAGCTTAGTGATGCTACCCATCAAATTTCCCGTGGTGAATTTAATGTTAGAACTAATATTAAATCTCGTGATGAAATAGGTGATCTTTCTGAATCTTTTGATAACATGGCAAAAAAACTTCAAGAAGCTGAAATAACAATTAAGCAAAAAGAAGAAGTCATTAAACAACAAGAGGATATACTTCTAAAATTTTCTCAACATTCACAAAATGATTGTGTTTGTGTAATAGATATGAAAGATTCAACAAAAATTTCTGCTACTCTATCTGATAATGATGTTACAAAATTATATGAAATCTTTCTAAATTTTATGGCTAAAATTGTTAAAAATTACAATGGGGAAGTGGTAAAAAATATTGGAGATGCTTTGATGTTTAGATTCCCAAATGTTGTTCTTAATGATAAATCAATTATAAAAAATATTATTGAATGCTGCCTAAATATGATTGAATCACATGATGATTTGAAAAAACAATTGGAAAAAGAAAAAATGCCTGAATTGAATTATAAAATTAGTATTAGTTACGGTTCTGTAAAAGTAGCTGAAAGCACTACTTCTACAATTAGTGATATTTTTGGCCCTACTGTAAACAGATGTTTTAAAATAAATTCACTTTGTCCTGAGAATAGCCTCATTATTGATAATAACTTGTATAATGCTTTCAAAGATTTTAATGAATATGCTATTACACAATTACCTGAAACTGAAATTAATAAAAAATATGGATACAAAATCTTCCAAGTTCAAAGAACTAATTGATTATTTATCCAATTTTACAGCAACTTTTACTTTGTAATCCTCTTGCTATCCAATAAATTGAAAATATCAATACTCCTACTGAAATAAATTTCAATTCTAAACCTTGCATTGGAAATAACGATAATCCTCCTATGGCTCCTAAAATTACAGCTAATGGGGCAGTACAAGCTGGACATCCAGGTGTAAATGCAGCAAAAACTCCTCCAAACAGTGCGGATGAATTTGTTTTGACTGAATTTGTTTTTAATGAATTCATTTTTTTCATTTGATTAATCTTAAACGCCATCATGGCAAAATTGATTCCTGCTAAAGATGAAATCAATACGGTTAAACCAATTGATGTAAAAAGATAGAATGGTGCAAAGTCTGCTGCCAAATTAAAGTGGGTAGGTAACATAGACATTGTCAAGAAATAATAAAGAATTCCTAATCCAACTCCACTAATTATTCCTATTCTAGCATATTTTTTCATACTAAGAACATTTGTAATTAATTGAATTTTCGTCTGCATAATTCTGAAATAAAATCTATCATATTTTAAGCATTTTTTGATAACAAAAGATTCTTAGCCTTAATTTAATGATAATAGGTATGGATGATTTTTCCTCGGCTGAAAAAACCATTTTGGTTCAATATGGAATAAAAAAATATGAAAATGAAGAAGCTGTTTTTGAGAAATTAAAAACTATAATGAGTGAAAAAGATATTCAAAGAAATATTGATACTTTAATTGCAACACAGGTAGTCAGAAGAATAGGCCCTGAAGTTCTACAAAATAATGAAAGTCATACTGAACTCCCAGAACTCCCTGAAAATCTAAAATCCGTAATTGAAAATTTATAATTTTTAATTTGACAAAAAATACAGGTTGGTATTATGGTAAGATCAATTACATGTAAAGAAGCAGAGCGAGATTGCACATGGTCATTTAATGACGAGAGTATGGAAAAAGTTTGGTTCAAACTTCAAGAACATATTTTATCAGAACATAAGGAAATTGAATTGAATTCTAAAAATACTGAAATTATTAAATCAGAAATTACTTCCAAACTTTACAAAGATGGTGAGCGAGTTGAATCAGGAAGATTTTGGTGGTGGGGCGAGAAGATGGAAAAAATAAACAAACTAATCACAAGTAATCAATAATTTTTTTCTTAATTTTAATTATTTTTAATTATTTAAAATCCTCTTATTCCTTGAGGACGCACAATTTCTGGATGTTCTTTCATCCATTCAACTTTTTCTAACATTTCTTGTTTATCTTGTGGGAATGTACCTTTTACAGTATATGCATTTGAACCATGATTTACTCTGAATATGATTTCCTCTTCTGTATTGATTTGATTAACCAATTCATAAAGTTCCTCCAATCCTTCATCATCATTAATTCGAACAAATTCACCCTGATACTTATCGATAAATTCTTGTTTGATTCCATTTTCTAGATACAATGTTAATGCACCAACATAATTTGGTGAACATGCGCTAATTACTTCAGCTGTGCCTTTGATGTGTTCTTTAGAATATTTTTTTCCACCTAATCCCAAAATTACCATACATGACATTATGTAGCCGGCTTCTTTTGCTTTGTTAACTGATTTGATAATTGTCTTTGCAACTGCACCTTTAGTTACTTTTTTCAAAACAATATCTGAACCACTTTCAATTCCTAAGTAAAACATGTCTAATCCTGCTTCATTCATTTTTTTCAATTCTTCAGGAGTTTTTTTCAAAATATTCATTGGCATTGCATAACATGAAATTCTCTCAATATTTGCAAATTTTTCTCTAATGTATCTTAAAATTTTAATCATATACTCTGAATCAAGATTAAGAGCATCTCCATCTGCAAGAAAAACTCTTTTTGTTTCTGGAACATATTTTGACATCATATCGATTTCAGCTTTTACATCTTCCCATGGTCTTTCAGAATATTCTTTGGATCTATACATATCACAAAATGAACATTCATTAAATGAACAACCTAATGTTACTTGAAAAATTAAAGATCTAGCTTCTGATGGTGGTCTGTATAATGGTGCGTCATAATTCATCATCATTTTAATTCATTTCAATTTCATTGATTATCTTTTTTATAGTTTCTATTTTGATTTTAGGCACGAGTTTAATCAATTTTAGTTAAAAATCTTAATTTGCAACAAAGTAATGTGATTTCAATTTATTTATGCTAAAAATTGGCAAATAGTATGTTACAGGAATATCTAAAACTTAACAAAAATATTCTAATTGCTTTTGCAGCATCATTAATTATTTCAGCAATTATTGCACAACTTCTTTCTGAACAAACTGAATATCTTAATGCTACATATACAACAATTGCAGATTATGTAATTTATTTTTCTGTCTTTAGTTTTTTATTTTATTTTGATAATAGAAAAAAATACCTTTTAGAGTCTGGTAAAACAGATTCTGTAAAATTAAAACATGATCTTAAGAAATTAATTACTTCCCTTGGAATCGGAGAAATAGTTTATACTATTTTTAGGGGTATATTACAATATTATTTTCTTATCATAAGCTATGATCCATATTTGGCATCAATTATATCTCAAAGTATATCAACAGTAATTTACATGATAGTAGTTAATCTAACTGTAAAGATAACTAGGTTGTATAAAGATGAAAATTAGTGTTTATGTTGATGGCTCTGGAGGTTCAGATGGTGGATATGGATTTTTTGTGAAAGAAACTGGTGAATCATTTTATGAAAAAAAACCTGAAATTACAAACAATCAAGCTGAATATTTAGCAATTATTTCAGCATTAAAGAAATTTGTAGAAACTGATGACGACATAACTATTTTTAGCGATTCTAAAAATACTGTAAATCAACTAAATCATGAATTTGCAATAAATAATGAAAAACTTCGTGATTTAGCTCGTGAATCATGGCTAATTATTGGAAAATTTTCTAAATTATCTATAGTTTGGATTCCTAGAAAAGAAAATCTTGCTGGTAAGATGTTAGGAAGTTAAAATTAGAGATCAGGAATTTCTATGAATAACTTTATTATACAAAATTTTAAATCCATTTTACATGGCTGAATCTGTATTTTTATCACCTAAATCTATTGCAGTAATTGGTGCTTCAGATAAAGCTGGTAGTGTTGGCGCAACAATTACATCAAATATTATGAATGGATTCAAAGGCATTGTTTATCCAATTAGTCCATCACGTGATCAAGTATTTTCTAAAAAAGCTTACAAAACTGTATTAGACGTTCCTAAACAAATTGATTTAGCAGTAATCGTAATTAAAAATACACTAGTTGCACCAGTTTTAGAAGAATGTGGCAAGAAAAAAATCAAAGGTGTAATTATCATTACCGCTGGTTTCAAAGAAGTAGACGAAGAAGGTGCAAAACGTGAACAAGAAATTAAAGACATAGCTAAAAAATACAAAATCCAAATCATTGGACCAAATTGTCTTGGTGTAATGAATCTTGATCCTAAAACAATGATGAATTCTACATTCCTCAAAATCACACCAAAATCTGGAAAGATTGCACTTGTTTCTCAAAGTGGTGCAATCTGTGCTGCATTAGTTGAAGATGCCAGCGCTCAGGGAATTGGTTTTTCAGCAGTTGTAAGTCTTGGTAATAAGGCTGCAATGAGTGAAGTAGATGTTTTGAAAATTTTAGCTGAACATAAACAAACCGAAGTAATTGTGATGTATCTTGAAGACATGGGTGATGGACAAGAATTTCTTAAAGTCTGTAAAAATATTACTAAAAAACTCAAAAAACCAGTTCTTGTTCTTAAATCTGGACGTAGTCCAGAAGGTGCAAAAGCTGCAATGTCCCATACTGGTGCATTAATGGGTTCTGATGAAATTTATGATGCATTGCTAAAACAATCTGGCGCAATTAGAGTTGATACTATGGAAGAACTATTTGATTATGCAACAGCATTTTCTAAACAACCATTGCCATTGGCAGGTGATCTAGTAATTGTTTCAAATGCAGGTGGTCCTGCAATTATTTCAACTGATGCATGTTCAAAAATGAAAATTAAAATGGCTGATATTACAAGTGTCAGAAAA
Source organism: Nitrosopumilaceae archaeon (assembly GCA_013867245.1). The sequence continues at coordinate 7 of JACENB010000122.1, read as the reverse complement.
AAAATTG
>JACENB010000105.1 GCA_013867245.1 Nitrosopumilaceae archaeon | reverse complement strand
CCTTCTTTTGCATTAAATAGTAAACTAGTTAGTCTTCCAGGAAGCGGTCGTCTAACCCATCTAATTACAAATTCAAAGAAATTTTTGTTTTGAGGGGAAGATGTTATAGAATATGCACGATTCACAATTTTACTATCCAAAGGCAATCCAAGGGTTAGAAATTGACCTGCTTTAAAATCAGGAACTTCTCCATCAGGAGTTACACGAAAAATTCCTAAATCCTCTCTCAATAACTGAGTGTAGGTAATGGTACCATTTTCCACGCTATGGTTTCTCCCAATCTGTCAAGATAGAATGGACTTTTTCTATTATTGGATCATAAGATATTCTAGGTTCAGTACTTACAAGTAATAATTTTCCTTTAAACGGAATAGTGACCAAAGTTACATGATCATATTCAGTAAAAGTTAATCTCTCCTTACCTAAACGGAATGTAAAATTTTGTGCTTTTCTCCACCTCTCTAATGTATAATGAATAGACATTCCAACTTCATGATCAGCTAAAAGAGAATCAAGATTATCTCTTTGTGCACTGTGTAGTATTTTGGATTTATCATTAACAAATGCTGCAAAACGAATTTGATTATCAGAATCTATTATTTTGGAACAAAGTTTTTCATAATTTGGTTCAGTGATTATTTCTTCAGCCATTCCCATTCAGGTCTCTCTTCATAATCTTTGTCATCATCCATCTAACATCAAGAATTATTTGATTTGTCTTTGTTAGATGATTGCATGTAGTCATTTGGAGTAAACTTAAACTCCTCCTCCTCAGAGTAAGCCTCTTCAGCATGTTCACTGATATCTAATCCAATGTCTTCCTCTTCTGGTCCGACACGAATTCCAATAAGATGTTTAATTAATTGTAATAATACCCAAGTTCCACCAAATCCCATTACAGCTGCTACTGCAATACCTACTGCTTGAATCCAAATTTGATCATAATTACCATAGAGTAATCCATCAACACCAGATGGGTTAATCAAAGTACTTGCAAATATTCCAATTCCAAGTGCACCAACAATTCCTGCAATACCGTGTACAGAACTTACATCAAGGGCATCATCAATCTTTAGTCTGTCTCTAATGAGTACAACTCCACCATAGGATAGCACACCAATTGCAATAGCAAGAACAAATGAATGTTCAACACTAATGTATCCAGATGCAGGAGTGATTCCAGCAAGTCCAGCAATTGCACCGTTAATAGTTGCAACAATTGATGGTTTACCAGTTCGCATCCATGACAATCCTGCCCAAATTAAAGCAGAAACAGAAGAAGCTAAGTGAGTTACAATTACAGTATTTCCGGCTACACCACCTGAAGCCAATGCACTACCGGCATTAAATCCAAACCAACCTAACCACAATAAAGAAGAGCCTAAAACAGCTAGAGGTATACTGTGCGGAATATTGATTGCTGGACCGAAACCACGTCTTTTTCCAAGTACGAGTGCTGCTGCAAGTGCAGCCATTCCAACAGTAGTGTGAATTACAATACCACCAGCAAAGTCAACAACACCTAGTTGTGCTAACCAGCCACCACCCCAAACCATGTGAACGATTGGGTAGTAGATTAGCATTGACCATGCAGATATGAATATAATGAAAGAACTGAATTTCATTCTTTCAGCAATAGTTCCTGTTAGTAATAATGGGGTAATACATGCAAACATCAACTGGAATTTAACAAAGAGCACTCCAGGTATACTAGGAGCATATTGTTCTAAAGGTGCATCCCAAGGAATTCCTTTCAAAAAGGACCAATCAAGATTACCTATCACACCAGTAGTAGAAGGACCAAAGGATAAACTAAAACCAAAAACAAACCACATTACACTAAGTAATGACATTCCGAAAAATATTTGCATAAAAATTGAAACTACATTTTTCTTTCTCAATAAACCAGATTCAAACAATCCCAATGCAGGGATCATTAACAATACTAAACATCCAGCAATTAGCATCCATGCTGTATCTCCAGTATCTATCATAATTATAATGAAATCGAGTTTTTGCATTTAACAGTTTTCCAATTTGATTTACATTGATAATCAAAAGATATACAATTTCTAAATTATTATTTACTTTAACAATGAAAAATAATTATGTTAAAACTTGAAATCATACTTGCAGAAAATGATGTAATGAACATCAGTGAGGGATTAAAAGAAATAGGAATTGGTGGACTAACAGTTATCAAAGTTAGAGGAAGAGGTGCAAAAACCGCAGCCGAAATCCATACATCAAAAGGAATGGAAGTCTTTGTTCCTCATTTTGCAGACAAATATCGATTAATGGTAGTAATACCAGAATCAAAAGAAGAAAAAACTGTAGAGATAATTAAGAAAAACTCTAGAGAAGGTAAAATATTCATTTCACAAATGTTACGTGCAATTGACATTAAAACAGGAAATGAAGGTGAAGAGGTAATCTAGAATGAAATTATCATTTGAGAAAATTAAATCTTCCAAATTAACAAAAAAAGACTACCTAAAAATCCCAATTATAGCAGGAATTATTGCAATTCCACCAGTTTTAATGACATATTGGACAATGGGATAAGGTAATTGAAATGAGTTTATTATTAATTACAAAAAGAGGGACTGGTAAAAAACTAGTAGGTGAAGATGTCGATTATAATTGGGCAGGAGACAAATTTAAAGAATTTCAAGAAAAAACAAAAGAGCATATTTTTTTCAAAAAAAGAAAAAAAACAATCATCTCATCAGCAAGAGGAACACAAACAAAGTATTTAGAAAAAGCTGAAGAAATGATTCCCAAACCAAAACAAGCTTACATCACCATAAATAGAGGAACAAAAAGAATTTTAATTGATTTAAAATGAAAGCAGAAAAAATCATACCACAATTAAGTAAATCAAAAGTATTTTTAGTGAAATTAAGTTTTGCAGCTTTAGGAATGTCTCTAATTGGATTATACTTGTTTGCAGATTACATCTAAATTAAAAATAAAAAAATTAAACTAAATGTACTACAGTAGAAATTCCACGTTTGTCAATCTCCACATCATTTTCAAATTCACCTAATGTAACAGTAAATGAAATAACATCTCTAGGTTTTGCATTTTCTGCATGGAGTTTTAGATGGATATCTAATTCATCAAATTCACCAGTTGGTAAATCAGTTTCTTCCAAATATGCACCACATGTGGATTCAATTCTAAATCTATCATCCTTAAAATGGTAACCAAGTTTTAATTTTCTATTTTTTCTAGGATGTCCTTTGACTACAACATCAATTACACCAGGTTTTGTTTCAGTGTATCCAGATTTTTGATTTACAAAAACTCCAATTTCCAGAGGCTTACCTGCAGTGGATTCTGCCATTTTTTGAATTCCATCATTCATAATTACATCTACTGCTTTGATGGATTGTGCAACTTTTGCTAACCATTCATTTGTTCTAGTGATAGTTGCTTGAATTCCTGCACGTCTTCGTTTATCTTCATCTTCTGGTAATTTGTAATAATCAACCCAAGCCTCATAATCATGAGAGATATCTTCAATGAAATCAATACATGTACGCTTGTACTCATTAGGATCATCAGTTCTTTCAGACTCATCACCTGTTCTCAATCCATCATAACCTTCAGGCATTGCCATACACTAAATCAATTATAGTTGTAAAAAAACCAATCTTGATAAAAAATAATGATTAATCAATATTTTCCAGTACATACTAGAGGGTTTTTCAAGTATCACGAT